>NZ_VCIW01000026.1 GCF_005765165.1 Paenibacillus antri
GTCGGATTTCTCCCATGGCACACCTCGACCTGATTAATTGTTTTTATTGTAACAGGTCTTCACTTACGGCGTGTCCACCTTCTAGTCTAATTGCAGGACGCCTACTCTAAGCGCGAATTCGCGCTTATTTCGCCGGGTCGGGCGGTGGACGCCCTCTCTAAGCGCGAATTCGCGCTTATATCGCCGGATCAGGCGCTGGACGCCTACTCTAAGCGCGAATTCGCGCTTATATCGCCGGGTCGGGCGGTGGACCCCCACTCTAAGCGCGAATTCGCGCTTATTTCGCCGGATCAGGCGCTGGACGCCTACTCTAAGCGCGTATCCGCGCTTAGATCGCCGGATCAGGCGCTGGACGCCTACACTAAGCGCGAATTCGCGCTTATTTCGCCGGGTCGGGCGCTGGACGCCTACTCTAAGCGCGTATCCGCGCTTATCCCGCCGGCCGCGCAACCGACCGCAAAAAAAAAGCGGGACAAGGCCCCCACCGTCGCCCTGTCCCGTTTCCTTATCCGAAGCTCCGCATCGCCGCGGCGTACCAATCCCATCCGCTGCCGACCTCGTCCGGCCGATGCGCGTCCGAGCCGAATACGAGCTCGACGCCCCGGGCCGCGCACTCCGCCATAAACCATTCCGGCACGTACGCCTTGCCGCACGTCGGCTTGCGGAAGCCCGCCGTGTTCACGTCGATGCCGACGCCGCACGCGGCCAGCCGCGGCAGCAGCCGCTCGAGCCGCGCGCGAATGTGCGCGTCGTCGATCGGCGGCAACGCCGTCCGAAACTTCTCGATCAAGTTCACATGGCCGAGCCGCTTGCGCCAACGCCACCCCGCCGCGCCGGCGACGGCCAGCTCGATATGGTCGTAATAAGCGTCGACCACCTTCTCCATCGTACCGTAATATGACAGCAGGTTCGCTTGGAAGTCTTCCGGCTTATAATCGATGCACCGCATGCCGCCCCGCCCCGGCAAATAATGCACCGATACGATGACGTCCTCGAGCGCCTCCGCCGCCTCCGCCAACACGTCTTCCGTGAACGACTCGCTCTCGAACAAGTAATCCATCTCGAGGCCGACCGCCACGTCCAGCCGCCCTTCGAACTCCCGCTTCACCGCGGACGCCTCGGCGAGGTAGGCGGGAAGCTCCGACCGATCCATCGCCAGCTCCGCCGTCAAGACCGGGTCGTCGATCCACCGGTCCGGCAGCGGCGGATGCTCGGTCACCGTATATCGCTCGAAGCCGAGCGCGGCGGCGCGAGCCGCGTAGTCCCGCAGCGGCTCGGCGCTGCCGTGTTTGCAAAACTGCGAATGCGTATGTCCGTCCCACTTGATCATTCCCGGTTCCCTCCGAAATCCAATGCAAAATCTTCTTCGTACAGCATAGTCGATAATCAACTTCCGGCACAAGACGCGCGGCGCATATGGTATCATGGTACAACGCAACGATTTTCGAAAACGAAAGGGGCCACGCGCCATGGAATGCCGCATCGGCTGCGCAGCTTGCTGTATCGTCGTCTCGATCTCTTCCCCGATTCCGGGCATGCCCCTCGGTAAGCCCGCAGGCGTCCCTTGCGTGCAGCTGACCGCGGATCGACGCTGCGCTCTGTTCGGGAAGCCCGAGCGTCCCGCCGTGTGCGGCGGCCTCCAGGCGTCGGAAGACATGTGCGGATCGACCAACGAGGAAGCGTTCTCCTTCCTCGCCGAGCTCGAACGCGCGACGTCCCCCTCCCGCAAACCTAAAGCGTAACGATTACCGTTCCGCGCCGGCGGCCGCTTCCAAGACGACGGCCGGCGCTCTCGCCTCTTCCTTCCGCGCTCGTTCCCCATGCAGCGGCAAGTGCAAGAAGACGGTCGTTCCTTCTCCGACGGCGCTGCGGAACCGAATGCGCCCGCCCATCTCCTCGACGGCCCGACAGGCGACCGACAAGCCGAGCCCGGTCCCCTTCTCCTTCGTCGTCGCGTAAGCGGTGCCGATCCGCTCCAGCTGCCGCCCGTCCATCCCGACGCCTTCGTCCTGTATCGTCAGCAGCAGCTCGTTCGAACGATCGTCCCGCTCCATCGAGACGCGCAAGGCGCCGCCTTGGGGCATGGCTTCGATCGCGTTCTTGCACAGGTTAATAACGCATTGGCGGAACTTCCCCGGATGCCCATGCACGCGGCAAGCCGAAGCCAGCCGCGTCTCGACGAGAACGGAGTGAATAAGCGCGTACGGCCGAATCACGTTCGTAATATGCTCCAGCTCCGCGCCGACGTCGAAGTCGGTCTTGTGGTCGTTCGACGGATCTTGCTTCGCGAACGATAAATAATCCGTAATCATGTCCTGCGCGCGGTCGAGCTCGTCGAGCGCAAGCGAAATATAATGCTGCCGCTCGCGTTCGGTGGGCACGCCCGATCGCAGCAGCTGCAGAAATCCTCTCGTGACGGTCAGCGGATTGCGCACCTCGTGCGAGACGCTCGCCGCGAGTTGGCTGACAATGTCGTATTGGTCGAGCTTCTCGGTCAAGATCCGTCGCTGCTCCCGCTTCTCCGCGTCCTTCCGAATCCAATTCTCGATCAGGGCGGTCATCGTCGCCGTGACGAGCAGCTGAATCAAGAACAGCGGCACGACCCACTCCGACTTTACCGTGTAATAGGATCCGGTCCCGTACAGCACAACAGCGCAGCACAACCCATATCCCGCGGAAAAGGCTCCCCCCGCCATCGCCTTCCGCAGCACGCTCCAGCGCGCGCGCGCGAACAGCTTCGGCGGGAGCAGAAACACCGATAAAACGACGAACGCCATGAACGCGCCGTCGCCGCCGATCCCGAACAGCCGGTACGCCAACGTCGCCGCGGCCAACGGGATGCTGACGACATATCCGGCGTACATGTGGGTCAGCAGCAGCGGAACCCAGCGCAAATCAATGAGAAAATCGGGGGAGATGCGAATCGGGTAGGACATGCAGGCCATAACGATGCAGACGGAGGACAGAAAAGCGATCGCGTTCTTATACTTGACCAAGGGACGGTCATCGATCTGCTGAATGAAAAACAGAGGGGCGATCAGAAAGAACGAATTCAACAACAACGGCTGCAACGGTTCGTACATTGGAAGCCCCCTGCCAACCAAATTTTCCCTTTGCTTTCCACCAAGTATATCAAATGGGAATTCGCTTTCCTATACATAAATATAAAGAAAAATAAAACCGAAGCGCGTTGCGCCTCGGTTTTTCCATTCAAGTCTATCGATTCAAGCTGAACAAATAGTAGATATAATCCGTAGAGGGACCCGCGAAGCCCATCTGGCGCAGCATCGCGGTCGCATTGCCCCGGTGATACGTGCCGTGGTTGACGACATGCGTCACCAACTCGAAGGCGGTGGCACGCAGCGTGCCGAGATACGGATGCTGTAATTCCCGCATTACCGACGGCTCCCCGAGGCCGCGCAGCATCGAGCGAAAGTCTTCGGCCGCCGCCGCGAACAACGCCTCCATCTCCCGAGGGGCAGCCCCGCCGGCTTCGGCGTCCCACGTCGGAATGCGCGCCGCGATCTCCTCGAACGCCAAATCCTGCGCGATCGCGTGCCGCCACGTTCGATCCATGGCGTACATATGCGCGAGCGTCGCCCGCGCCGACGGATACCCGCTGTCCGCATGCCGCGTCCAGACGTCTGCCGGCAGCGTCTCCAGATGGCGGAACAGCCGCTCGTTCGCCCATGGGTGGTATTCGTACAGCTCGAGAAGTCGCTGTACCGCTTCATTTTCCGTTCGATTCGTCGTCATCTCGTTCACGCTCCTTCGCCTAATTTGGTAAACAGTTCGATCAAGTTGCCGTCCGGATCGCGGAAATACGCGACGCGCGCCCCCCACGTCGGACGGTCCGCCGGCGCCCGCAGCGGCTCGAGCCCTCGTTCGATGAGCAGCGCATACGCCGCGTCCGCGTCGGCGACCTCGATATTGAGCAGCGCTCCGCCCGCCGGCACATTGTCCGCTCCTACTGCGTCCGCCATCGCCGCCCGGCTGGCGAGCTCGAGTCTGACGTCCCCCGTGTCGAACAACGCGTAGCCTTCCCCTTCCTCGAGCCATACGACCGGGAACTGCATGATCTCCTTGTAGAATGCTGCGCTCCGGGTGAAATCCTCCGTCAACAATCGAAATTGCTTCAGTTGCATCGTTGTATTGCCTCCTGTCGTATTTCCTCCATCATACCGGAGGATCACTGACAGTTTCGGTCAGCGACCGGCGAGGTCGTCGCGCATTTTTTCGTAGTGGGGGCGCAGCCGATCCAATACCGAAAACACGCCTTCCACGAGCGAGAGCGGCTCCAGCACCGAGATCGACGTTCCGTACGCGATCAGCGTGTAAGGAACGTAGTTCCGGACCCATAGAGCATCCATCCGGAAGACGGCTTCCTGCTCCGTCCGTTCCGAGAGCGACTGCGAGAACAGCCAGTGCAAGCACACGTCGTCGATCGCGCGAGCCGTCCCGCGCAGCCGGATCGTCACGAACGACTCGTCTTCGGGCCCGCCCCCCTCCGGCAGCAGAAACTTCATGAAGAATTCCCTTGCGGAAAAGTCCGCCGGACGAACGAACCCGTCCTCCGTCGTCTCGCATGACAGGATGCGGTCGGTGCGGAAGCTCCGAACCGCTTGCCGCAGCCGGCAATACCCGACGACGTACCATCGGCTCCGCCAGACGACCAAGCCGTACGGATCGATGTCGCGCGTTTCCGCCGGGCCGGCGTACCCCTTGACGTATACGATCCGAATCGTCCGCGAGTCGGCGACGGCCGCCTCGATTCGCTGCAACGTCTCGACGACGTCCTCTCCGCCGGCGCCTGCGATGACGTCGAGCCCCGCCGCATGCCGCGCGAGCGTTTCCTGCTGCTCTTCGTTCGCATATCGCTTCAGCTTGCCGATGGCCTTATCCAGCGCCTCCCCGAACGGATATCCGTTCTCCCTCGCGAATGCGGCCGCGTGCACGAGCGCCTTCTGCTCCTCGAGGTCGAAGAACAGCGGCGACTCGCGGAACGTCGGCAGCAGCGTGTACCCGCCGTTCGGCCCCGCCTCGGCGACGATCGGCACGCCGCTCGCGCACAACGCGTCGATATACCGATAGACCGATCTCACATGGATTTCGAGCGACTCCGCCAGCTGCTTCGCCGTCACGCGCTGCCGCGCGCGAAGCTGCCATAGAATCGATAACATTTTGTCCGCCTTCGACACGGTCTGGCTCCTTCCGGTTCCCTTTTCCAACCAATATATCATACTCTATGAAAACGGTTTGACATTGAGAATGATTATCAATAAAATGAGGACAGCTTTCATCATCTCATCGTGCGGAGGCGCTTATGTATATCGAAATGTTAACGATCGTCGTGCAGGAAGGATTCGCCGAACAAGTCGCCGCGCGCTTTACGGCACCTGCGGAGGTAGAGAAGGCCGAAGGGTTCCTCGATTTGTCCGTCATGGCGAAACGTCCGTCGAAGGGCGAACAGGAAGTAATCGTGATGATTCGGTGGTCGTCGGAGGCCCATTGGAAGGCATGGGAGGTCAGCGAGCCGCATCTCGAAGGGCATCGACGCGAGCGCGAGCGGGGGAAACCGCCGTTCGTCGTCAGCTCGAAGAGCGCGGTGTACGCCGTGCATGCGACGAAAGGCCCGGCGGGCGCCGAATGAGCGGGGAGACGGAACGCGCGGTTTCCGAGGCGCTGGCGCGATTTTTCCCCGGGGCGGCGCCATTCGTCCGGTCGGGCGCGAGCGGCATGAACAACATGACGCGGTTCGCGGAGCTGGACGGACGCCGCTATGTGCTGCGCATATACGAGACGCACCAAGACGTCGACAAGGTGCTGTACGAACACGCCGTGCTGCTGGCGCTGAACGAGTCGTCGACGCTCCCGTTCGCCGTGCCTCGCCCGGAACGGACGCCGGACGACGGCGACGGGACGGTCGTTCGCCTGGCCGACGGCCGACTCGCCGCCCTGTTCGGCTACATCGAGGGCGAGCGCCCTTCGCTCGACCGGCCGGCCGCCCTACGCGCGTTCGGCCGCGCGGCCGGCGCCTTGAGCGGCGCGCTGGCGAACGTCCGCGTCGCGGCGGCTCCGGCGTACCGGCCGTATTACGAGCTCGACGCCGCGCATCCGAGCATCGCGCCGGCGGACGCCGCCCGCTTCTTCGAGGCGCCGCCCGACGCGTTCGCCGACTTGGCCGGCGAGCTTCGCGTCGTCGGCCGGGAGCTCGCCGACGCGCGCTTAGCGCTCCCTGCCTTGCGCGCGCTGCCGCATCAGCTCGTGCACGGCGATCTGAACGCGTCGAACGCGCTCGCCGTCCCGGGCGGCGACGACATCGCCGCCTTGCTCGACTTCGAGTTCGTCACGGTCGACCTGCGGGCGATGGAGCCGGCGGTCTGCTTGTCCGACCTGTCGGACGCGGAGAGCGACGAGGACGTCCTCGGGCGCATGTCCGCCTTCGCGGCCGGCTACGCGTCCGCCGCTCGGCTGTCGCCCGAGGAAGCGGACGCGCTTCCGCTGCTGCTGCGGCTGCGGCGGATCGACGTCGTGCTGCACTTCCTCGGCCGCTGGCGCGATCGTATCGAAGGCCCCGAGCCGCTGCGCCGCGTCGCCGCCGGCTCGGCCCGCGCGCTGGAGCGACTCCGCCGGCTCGAGGCGCCGCTGCGCGACATTTTCGCAGGGCTGGCGGCGGAGTAGTCGGAGTTCCTCCGACTGTTCCGCCTCCGCGGCGCCCGCGAACCGCTGTAGTCGGAGTTCCTCCGACTATTCCGCCCCCGCGGCGACCGCGAACCGCTGTAGTCGGAGTTCCTCCGACTATTCCGCCTCCGCGGCGCCCGCGAACCGCTGTAGTCGGAGTTCCTCCGACTATTCCGCCTCCACGGCGCCCGCGAACCGCTGTAGTCGGAGGAACTCCGACTATTCCGCCTCCACGGGGCCGACAGGCCCCAGTGCGCGACGAAGCCGCCGGTGCGAATGCGCCCCGGCGGCTTCCTTTTCCCCACAATCAATTATCGTCCCCGCTGCTCCGTCAGCTTGAACTGCTCCACGACGCTCAGCAGCGACCGCGTAATCGAATCGACGCTCTCCGACGTGCCGCGCACATGCGTCATATCCAACTTCAAATCTTGCACGGTGCGCTCGACCTCGGTGGAAATTTTCCGATTCTCGATGCTGACGGCCGAAATTTTCTCCATCAGCTCGACCACCTCGTCCACCACCTGCGTCTTCAGCGAGTCGTTCGCGTTCGCGCTGCCGAGCAGCTCCGAGGCGGTCGCGACCATCGTCGCGCCTTCGATGACGACCCGCGTCCCTTCCTCCATCGACTCGTTCGCTTCCTTCGCCTTCCGCCCGATCTGCTGCAGCGTCTCGTTAATTTTCACGGTCGACTGCTTGGTCAAATCCGCCAGCTTGCGAATCTCCCCCGCGACGACCGCGAAGCCGCGGCCGTGCTCGCCGACGCGGGCCGCCTCGATGGAGGCGTTCAGCGCGAGCAGATTCGTCTGCGCCGAAATTTCCTCGATCGTCTGCAGCAGCGCTCCGATCTCCTCCGTCGTACCGAGGAACGAACGAATCGTCCGGTTCGACTCCTCCACCTTATGCTGGATGCTCAACATCTTGTCTCCGATGCGCTCCACCTCGCTGTGCGCCACCGCGATTTGCTCGGACGCCTTCTCCTCGAGCTCCCGCAGCGTGCCGCTCATGTGGCGCGACACGTCCTTCGCCATGTCGAGATCCTTCAGCTGCAGCCGAATGCCCTGGATCATCGCGTCGATCTTCTCGCTCACGCGGAGCGTCGAACGCTCCGACGAAACGGTCGACTCGTCTAACCGCACCTGGCTCTCCTTCACCTCGCCCGCCGCCCGCTTCACGCGAATCATAATGCCCTCGAGCGAGTCGATCATGTTGTTGAGCCACTTCGCGAGCTCCTTCATCTCGTCGTTCGCGAATTCGCCGATGTTCAGCCGCTGCGTCAGGTCGCCTCCCCCTTCGGCGTTCATCCGGATGAACCGGTTGATCTTGCGCAGATGCGCGATCGCCGGATCGGTGCCCTTCCGCTTCACGGCCGACAGGCCGATCCAGCCGTAGAGCAGGTTCGCCGCCGCGTACAGCTCGCCGGGCAGCCACGGGACGAATCGCAGCAGCCAGAACAACCCGTAATTTAATAGCATCAGTCCGAAAACGAACCAAAGCTGCATCCGCTTCACGTTCCAGCTCAATCCCCGGATGCGATACACCTCTTCGAGATCGCCCTCGCACATCATGCCCCAGACGTCGGGACAATGCGGCAGCTGGAACGTCACCCCTTTGCCGATGACGGGGATATGCCGGTAATCGGAATACGCCGGGAATTCCACCATCAGGTTGTGGCCCTTCGCGATCGTGTTCGCCACCCCGGGATGCAGCTCGTTCGTCGCCGGATCCGTGAAGCGCAGCTCCAGCTCCGTATGGCGCTTGACGCTGACGATGCCGTAGTCCGTGCGGACGCCGTCCTTCAGATTATCGCCGTGCGTGAACGTCAGATCCTCGAAGCGGCTGCGGGACAGCGCCGTGCCGGGCGCGATATGCTGATTCAACACCGGCTTGGCCATGAAAATGTAATTATCCCCCGAATCCGGATAGACGTGCCCGGATTCGCGTTGGATGAGGTCGCCGAGCACGTCGTTCGGCACCCGTCCGCACAGCGCGCCGAGGTAGACTCCATTCTCGACGAGCGGAGATATGTATAACAGCGTGACTTCGTCATGGAAGGACGACGTGCTGGGACCGATCTGCAGCGTCAGCGGGTCCGTGTAGGGACCGAACAAGCATTTGCGGCCGGCCTTCGCTTGCCCGAGACCGAGGCCGATCGCCGAGTCGTCGCGATAGACGGTTCCGACGTGCGCGGCGTACGTAGAAGCCTTCACCACACCCGACGCGTCGAGCAGGAACAGCTCCGAGAAGTCCGGCGCCCGCTTGCGCGCCGCCGCGAACGGCCGCTCCGCGTCCCCGCCGCCGGCGAACGCCGACGCAACGGATCGGCCGTCCGTCCGCAGAGCGTCCTGCAGCTTGTCCAGATGCGACCAATACTCCTCGACCCACGTCTTCAGCAGCTGCATGCGCGTTTGGGCGATGCCCTCGAAGATTTCCTCCACGTCGCGCTTCAGATGCCGGTTCAATCGGTACGACCACCACAGCGGCAACCCCGTCTTAAAGCCCAGCCAATCAAACATGTCCGATTCCCCTCCTTGCCGAAGTCCGATCCGATTTTCTCTCTCTATGACTTTCGATCTATTACCATAATTATATAAATCCTATTGGAGTTCAATCCTTATGTCAGGTTTGTGTCATAATAATTTTCATGGACGAAAACAAAAAGGACCGCCAGGCTCTCCGCCCGCGATCCTTTGTACGCTCGTATCGTGTATCGCGCGCTCGCGGCTTTGACCCGTTCCGGGTCACCACGCGGCACCTCGCTCGCGCTCCTGACCCGTTTCGGGTCACGCGCCGCGCCTCGACGCTCCCCTGACCCGTTCCGGGTCACCACGCGGCACCTCGCTCGCGCTCCTGACCCGTTTCGGGTTGCACGCCGTGCCTCGCCGCTGCCCTGACCCGTTCCGGGTCACCACGCGGCACCACGCTCGCGCTCCTGACCCGCTTCGGGTCACACGCCGCGCCTCGCCGCTGCCCTGACCCGTTCCGGGTCACCACGCGGCGCCTCGCTCGCGCTCCTGACCCGCTTCGGGTCACACGCCGTGCCTCGCCGCTGCCCTGACCCGTTTCGGGTCACCACGCGGCACCACTCTCGCGCTCCTGACCCGCTTCGGGTCACGCGCCGTGCCGCGACGTAGCCCTGACCCGAAACGGGTCACCACGCGGCACCTCGCCGCTCCCCTGACCCGTTCCGGGTCACCACGCGGCACCCCGCTCGCGCTCCTGACCCGTTTCGGGTCACACGCCTTGCCGTGACGCTGCCCTGACCCGCTTCGGGTCACACGCCTTGCCGCGCCGCTCCCCTGACCCGTTCCGGGTCACCACGCGGCACCTCGCTCGCGCTCCTGACCCGTTTCGGGTCACACGCCGAGACGCGTCAGACCGTCGCGGCTTGCCCCGCCTCCGGGACGGGCGGCGCGACCAGCGCCTTGCCTTCCCACGCCCGGCTGCGCCAGCGGAACCACATCGCGATGCCGCGGATCCATTCGTCCGCCGCGATCGCGAGGAACACGCCGACGAGTCCCAAGCCCGCCTCGAACGTCAAGTAGTAACCGAGCGGCAGGCTGATGCCGACCATCGACACGAAGCCCATGTATACCGTGATTTTCGCGTCCCCCGCCGCCCGCAGCGCATTGATCAGGATCAGATTGAAGCAGCGCCCCGGCTCGAGGAGCAGGCTGACGAGGATGACTTGCGAGACGAGGGCGACGATCGCGGCGTCGTCCGTGAACAGCCCCGCGATCGATCCGCGGAACGCCACGACGACCGCGCACACGAGCATCGTCACGGCCAAGCCCCACTTCAAGCTCCGCCACACGCGTCCGTAAGCGTCCTCCTGGCGCCCCGCCCCGACGAGCCGACCGACGACGATCGCCGTGCCCATGCCGAGCGCCGCGCAAAATAGGAAGATGTACGCCGTAATGTTCGTCGCGTACTGCCGGGACGCCAGCTCCGCCGCGCCGAGGAACGTCACGTAGTACAGGAAGACCGACTGGCAGGCGTGATACGTCACCTGCTCCAAGCCGGACGGCACGCCGAGCTTCAGGATGCTCGAGAGATACGCTTTCGACATCGTGACGTAGTCGCGGAGGCGAATCCGCACCTCCATGACCCGGTACAGCAGCCAGAAAAACACGAGCACGGCCGCGCCGCGGCTGATGACCGTCGAGATCGCCGCGCCGGCCACGCCGAGCTCCGGGGCGCCCCAATGCCCGAAGATGAGGGCGTAGTTCAAGGCGACGTGCAGCACATTCATGCCGAGCGTGACGAACATCGACTCCCGCGTGAAGCCGTACGTGCGGACGAGCCCCGCCATCGTATTGATGAGCGCCTGCAGCACGAGCCATCCGCCGACGATGCCGAGATACGTCTGCGCGTCCGCGAGCACGGCGCCGTGCAAATTCGCCGCCCGCAGCAGCGAATCGCCGAACCCGAGGAACGCCGCGCTGACCGCGAGCCCAAGCCCTAGATTGAGCGTAATCGCAAGGCCGGCGATCTTCGCGGCCTCCTCCGGCCTACGGGCGCCGAGATATTGCGCGACGACGATCGCCGCTCCGTTCGCGACGACCTCCATAATGAGAATCGCGATAAAGACGAACTGATTCGCCACGCCGACCGCCGACACCGCGTCGTCGGACACGGCGCTCAGCATGAGCGTATCCGCGCTCCCCATCATCATGAACAACGAAATTTCAAGAAAGATCGGCCATGTCAGCCAAAATAAGTTCAGGTCCTTCGACCGCCCCGGTCTCCCCGCCGGAGCCTCCGCCGTTCCCGTCATGATGTCATCGACTCTCCTACCCGTTTTCTATATATGTAACGACCGTATCCTATCATAAAACCCGCCGAAATTCATGCATCGGAAAATGGCATCCAGAACCGCTATAATGGAAAATGTACCCTTATCGGATGGAGGAAGAGATCAAAATGAACAAACAAGACGTATTGGACGCGTTCCGGTTCCGTCACGCCTGCAAGGAATTCGATCCGGAGCGCCGCGTGTCCGACGAGGACTTCGCCTATATTCTGGAGACCGGCCGCCTGTCCCCGAGCTCCTTCGGCTTCGAGCCGTGGAAGTTCGTCGTCCTGCAGAACGCCGAGCTGCGCGAAAAGCTGCTCCCCGTCGCATGGGGCGGGCAAAAGAGCATCCCGACAGCCAGCCATCTCGTGCTGCTGCTCTCGCGAACGAAAGACAGCTTCCTGCCGGAATCCGAGTATATCGCGCATATTATGAACGACGTTCGCAAGGTGCCGGCGGAGGCGCTCGTCGGCATCCGCGCGCGGTACCGCACATTCCTCGAGGAAGATTTCGAGCTGCTCGACAATGAACGCGCCATGTTCGAATGGGCAAGCCGCCAGACGTACATCGCGCTCGGCAACATGATGACGGCCGCGGCGATGATCGGCATCGATTCGTGCCCGATCGAAGGCTTCCGGAAGGCGAACGTCGAGGCGCTCCTCCGCGACGCCGGCATGCTGACCGGCAACGAATTCGGGCTCAGCTGCATGGTCGCCTTCGGCTATCGGGTCCGGGAGCCTCGCGAGAAGACGAGGCGGTGCGTCGAGGAAGTCGTGCAGTGGGTGTTTTGATCGATGAAAATGAGCAAGGGTCGCCGTATTCCGGCGACCCTTCGCTTTCTACTTTTTCCCGTTTTCCGCCGCCCAAGCGTCCAACTGCTTCTGGAGCTCCGCGATAACCTTGTCGGCGCCGGCGTTCTTCAATTTCTCCAAATACTCCGGCAAATATTTAGCCGGATCGACCGTGCCGGTCATCAGCAGCGGCTCGTATTCCGCCTTGACCGCGGCGATGTTGGCGTATTCCGCTTTCACGGCCGAATCGTCGAGCTGGAATCCGAACGTCGGCTGCACATAGGCGCTCTCGTTCAGCTTCTTCGTCTCTTCCCACGTATTCGCCGCCTGCCCTTCCACCAGATACCCGTTGAACACATTGCCGAACACCCAGTTTTGCGCCGTGTACCCGCCGTTCGGGTCGACCTTGACGGTCTTGTCGTCCAGCTTCGTATAATGCTTGCCTTCCATTCCGAAGCTTAACAGGTTGTAAAGCTCGGGGTCGTTGTTCACGAGCTCGATCAGCATCATCGCCCGCTCGGGGTTTTCGGACGTGCGGCTGATCGCCGTCATCGTCGTAATGTTCGACGTGCGGCGCGTCGTAGCCACGGTCAGCGGAATGCCGACGACGTCGTATCCCCCGTTGTTCAGCTTCTTCTCGGCCTCGTACCCCGGCTTCATGGCGGATTCGAGCGACGCCGCGTATTTCCCGTTGTACAAGGAATCGATCTGCTTCACCGTGGATGCGTCCTCGTTGATGTACCCCTTCTCGAACCAATCGCGAATGAGCTCGAGGTGCTGCTTATACTCCGGCGTGCTTTCGAGGAGATTCGTCTTGAACGTCTTGTCGTCGAGCTTGACGCCGCTGTCGTCGTACCCGTACATGAACGGCTCGAACTTCGTTCCCGGACCGGTCAGCATGAGCGGGATCATGCCCGGTTCGTTGTCCTTGACTTGCTTCAGAAAAGGTTCCAGGTCCGCCAACGTCTTCACGGAAGCCGTGTCGAAGCCGTACTTGTCCACCAGCGACTTCAACAGGCTGATGCCGTACCGCGAGGTTACCGTCTGATAGTTCGGCACCGCATAAATTTCGCCCTGATATTTCGTCGCGTCCCACGTGAAGGACGGAATCGCTTCCTTCGTCTTCGGCGCGTACGTATCCAGCAGCTCGTTCAGCGCCAGGAAGGCGCCCTTCTTGACGTTCTCGTCGTAGTTGAACGCCCAGTTGGCCGTCCAGACGAGATCGAATTTCTCTCCCGCGGCGGAGGCCGTGTTCAGCTTCGTCGTGTAGCTGCCGAAGTCGATCGGCTGCAGCTTCACCGTCGCGTTGATTCTTTCTTTCACGATCTTGTTCACTTCGTCTTCGATCAGCTGTTGATCCGGCGGCACTTGGGAAATCCCGTAGTACCAAATCAGTTCGACCGGCGCCAGGCCCTCCTCCTCGGTTTCGGCGACGGGCGCCGTTCCTTCCCCGGCGTTGTCCGCCGGCGGCGTTCCTCCTCCGCTGCAAGCGGTGAGCAGCGCCGTACAAGCGACGATAGACCATAGAATCGAAAATTTCCTTTTCAACATGAACCCCTCCTGTATGAATTATCAATAACGACCCGACCGTGGAAGCTTGCGTTCGCGCGTCCCTCCCTTCCCTCCCTGCCGGTCGAGCGCGGTTACCCCTTAAGCGAACCGACCGTAAGGCCTTGCACGAAATATTTCTGGAAGAAAGGGAAGACGAACATCATCGGTCCGGCCACGAGCACGACGAGCGCCATGCGGACGGATTCGTTCGGGAACTGGCTCATATTGATGCCGAGACTTTGAATATACTCGCTGTTGTTGCGCAGAAAATCAAGCGTATTCATAATGCGGACCAGCAGCAATTGCAGCGGGACCTTCGTATCGTCGTTGATGAACAGCAGCGCGTTGAACCATTCGTTCCAATAATTGAACGCCATGAACAAGCCGAGCGTGGCGAGCGCGGGCGTGGACAGCGGTACGACGAGACGGAAGAAAATGCGCCATTCTCCCGCTCCGTCCATCTTCGCCGATTCGACGAGCTCGTACGGGATTTTCCCCATGAACCCTTTCATAATGAGTACATAGAACGGCGACAGCAGACCGGGCAAGACGATCGCCCAGAGGGAATCTTTCAAGTGCAAATATTGCGTCATCAAAATATAGAACGGGACTAGCCCGCCGGAAAACATCATCGGAATGAACACGAACACGGTGAGCGGGGAGCGGAAGCGGTAATCCCTGCGCGAGATGACATATCCGATCAACGCGGTGAGCAGCAGTCCGAGCAGCGTGCCGACGAGCGTCACGAAGACCGTGTTGCCGTAAGCGCGTAGGATGACGCCGGGCGATTGAAACAAATATTCGTACGCGAGCGTGCTGAACCCTCTCGGGAAGAACGAGTAGCCCAATTCGTACAGCTTTTCTTCCGTCGTCAAGGAGACGGACACGATCAAGACGAACGGCGCGACGATGCAGGCGGACAACAGCAGGAAGAAGCCGTTGACGACGATCTGCCCGCCCCTGCCAAGTTTGGCGGCGTATACTTCCATAGCGTTAGCGTTCCCTCCTTGATTACCATAGCGAATTTTCTTCGCTGATTTTCCGAATCGTATAGTTGGCGGCGACGACGAGCACGAACCCGACGACGGATTGATACAAGCCTACTGCCGCGGCCATCGCCACATCGCCGCTGACGGCGAGCGCGCGGTACACGAACGTGTCGATAATGTCGGTGACGTTGAACAGCAGCGGCGAATTGTTCGGGACGAAGAAATGCAGGCCGAAGTCGCCCCGGAACATGCTGCCGATCGCCATAATCATGAGAATGACGATGAGCGGCGTCAGCATCGGGAGCGTAATTTTCCGCGCCATTTGGAACCGCGTCGCTCCGTCGATGCGCGCGGCCTCGTAGTACGACGGGTCGATCGCGACGATTCCCGCGTAGTACACGAGCGCCGAGAAGCCGATCGACTTCCATAGATGCGCGAGGGTCAAGATCGCCGGCCAATGGGACAGCTCCAAGTACCATCGCACGCGTTCCAGTCCGAGGTCCTGCAGCGCCCGATTCACGAAGCCGAAGTCATGGTGCAGGAACATCTGCGTCAGAAACATGACGACGACCCAAGAGACGAACGTCGGCAAGAACATGACGGTTTGGTAATATTTGCTCCATCTTCGCGACACCTCGTTCAGCAGAATCGCGACGAGCAGCGCGCACAAGGTGGTCACGACCCAAAACCAGAGGCTGTACAGCACCGTGTTTCGCGTGACGATGAACGCTTTCTCCGATATGAAGAAAAATTTGAAATTGGCGAACCCGACCCACTCGCTGCCCAAGATCCCCATGTCGTACCGATAGTTCTTGAATGCGATCGCGACGCCGAACATGGTTAAGTAACTGAATACGAAAATGTAAAGGACGGAAGGAAGCGCGAGCAGGCTTAACTCCCGATCCCCTTTGCGAATCCGGGGGGCTCGCTTCTTGGCGGCTTTCCGTTCCGGTACGGCTTCATTGGCGATGTTCAAAGCGTTCTTCTCTCCTTCGTTCTCGGTTCTGCCATTCATCATGGCATGACGCGGGTTCGAAGGACATCTTAAAAACGGTACAAAATGCGAGTTTCGATATCGAAACGAGCGGATCGTGACGAAAATCGGCTGTTGCTGCCCCGCCGCGCACGCTTTGCCTGCCAACTGCACCGCCGTGCAGCACTTTCTGCACCACGGCGGTGCAATTTTTGCACCATCGCGGTGCACATGGTGCGCCGCGGCCCCCCCGCGCGCACGCTTTGACTGCCGACTGCACCGCCGTGCAGCACTTTCTGCACCACGGCGGTGCAATTTTTGCACCATCGCGATGCACTTGGTGCGCCACGGCCCCCTGCCGTGCACGCTTTGCCTGCCGACTGCACCGCCGTGCAGCACTTTCTGCACCACGGCGGTGCAATTTTGCACCATCGCGGTGCACTTGATCCGCCGTGGCCCCCTGCCGTGCACGCTTTGCCTGCCGACTGCACCGCCGTGCAGCACTTTCTGCACCACGGAGGTGCAATTTTTGCACCATCGCGGTGCACTTGGTGCACCGCGGCCCCCGCCGTTTGCACATACAAAAGTCGCCGCTCCGGTTTGCTTTGAACCGTAAAGAAAATGTGCTGTCGAGCGGTGAACGGGTAATTTTCTTTACCGTTGCTGACGCATAGATGGAAAGAAGCCGACTCCGGCAGCTTCGCGCTTCCGGAATCGGCTCCATTTTTGCTAGGTCGTTCGGTCGTAAGGTCAGCGGTCAGGTTTCCCGGGCTTTTCCGGCTTGCCGGGCTTATCCGGCTTCTCTGGCTTATCCGGCTTGCCCTTCCCTTTCTCGACGATGACCGCCGCCTCCGCCGTCGCCCCGCGGTACGAGACGAACAGTCGGGTTTCGCCGCGGGATACGCCCGTCAAGACGCCCGCAGCGTCCACCGCGGCGACGTCCGGATGCTCCGTCGCGAAGACGACGCCGTCCGCCGCCGTCGCCGGTTCGACCGTTCCGTCCGAATAGACGACCTCGACGGCCGCCGGCTTCGACTCGCCTTCGGCGAGCTCGTATCGCTCCGCATCGGTGCGAATCGACGCGATCGTTCGGGTAGGCTTCAACACGATGGCGTTATTCGCCCCGGCGTAATGGTATACGTTCAAATATCCCGTCGACCCGATCGGGTTGGCGGCGTCAGTATCCAGGAAATTAAACACCGTATCGCCGTCCACCCGGAACAAGTAGCGAACGCCCGAGTCGGTCGCGACCGCCCCGATTTCGATGTCATGCTCCGCGCCGGCGAAAACATGCTCGTTCGGGATGATCGAAATCATCGTCTGTCCCGGCTTCCAGCTTTGCAGCTCGATCTGCTGCTCCTTAATGACGATGAGGTACCCCTTGTTCCCGTTCACCCATGTCGGATCGCCGACGCGGTCGGACCTCACCGCGAACCCGTACCAACCGCCGTCGAACGCATCGAAGTCGGCTTTGAATCGGAGCAGCTCGCTGCCGAACGCCGCTCCGCCATAGCCGTAGACGCCGTTGCCGGTCATCGTCACGGTCCCGTCCGCGGCGTACACCGCATCCGACACCGTCCAATGCTCCCCGTCGTTCAGCGCATCGTCCAAGCGCACCCACGGGTAGGACGGTTCGACGACCGTGACGACCGCTTCCGCGCGAATATCCGCGTTTTCCTTCGAGACGACCGTAACGGTCGCCGTTCCGGCCCCATGCGCCTTCAACGTGCCGTCGTCCGCGACGGAGACGACGCCCGGGTCGCTGCTGCTCCACCCCACGCGCTTCGTCGTCGCGTCATGCGGCGCGACGGTCGCCGTCAGCTTGGCGCTCTCGCCCTCCTCCATCGTCACCGCGGACCGATCGAGCTCGATCCCCGTCACCGAAACGCGCACGATCGAGAACGCGATATCGTCGAACTGCAAGTCGGGGAAGCCTTCCACGTAAAACCCGACCTTCCCTGCAGCGCTGTGCGCAGGATGCTCGCCTTCGAGACGCAGCTCCCCGTTCACGTACAGACGAATGTTCGACCCGTTCCCGACGAGCTTGACCTCGTACGTCGTCCCCGGCGCGAGGTCGTCGCCGGCGAGCGCGGCCTCCGCCAACGTTCGCCACTCCGCGTCGGCGATCGACCACGACGAGCCCTCCGCCGTATTTTTATAGATCACGTACCCGCTGCCGTTCGCGCCGTCCCGCTCGTACATGACGAGCCGAGCGCCGTCCGGAATCGAATCGGGCGTCTTCAGCCGATACGTCAGCACGTAGTCGGACAGCTCGATCGGCGATTTAGCGTTCGCGCCGTTCGCGATCCGGTACCATCGATTGCCGTCCCCGTCCGCGACGATATCATGGTTGGCGTCGACGAGCCAGCCGCCTCCGCCGTTTTCGAAATCGGTAACGTGCAGAACGTCTGACACGACCACCGTCGCCGTCGCGAAGACGTCCGGATTCGCCGCCGACCGCGCGGTGACGACCGCCTCGCCCCGGCCGACGGCCGTCACGAAGCCGTCCTCGTCCACGCTAGCTACATCGGCGTCGCTCGTCGTCCATGTCACGGCGCGGTTCGAAGCGTTCTCGGGGAGTACGCTCGCCCGCAGCAGCGTCTGGCCGCCTTCCGGCAAGCGGACGACGTCGGGCTCGACGACGACCGCCTCTACGTTCTGCGTCGGCAACGAAATGCGAATGTCGTCGAACTGCAAATGCGTAAAGCCTTCGACGTAGAAGCCTACTTTTCCGGATTGACTATGACTCGGGTGTTCGCCCTGCAGCCGAAGCCGCCCGTCCACGAACACGCTGACGTCCGCGCCGCGTACGATCATCTTGACGTCGTGGACCGAGCCGGGCAGCAAATCCTTCTCGGACGAAGATACCGCCTTCAACGTGCGCCACTGCGAATCGAAGAGCGTCCAGACGGAGCCGTCCGCCGTGTCCTTATACTGCACGTAGCCGCTGCCGTTTGCCCCGTTTCGTTCATACATCAGGAAGGAAGCGCCCGGCTCGAACGTCTCCGGCGTCCTCAGCTTGTATTCGAGCGCGTAATTCGAGAACAGCTTGGAGGTTTGCGAGTTCGCCCCGTCTACGATCCGGTACCAATGATTTCCTGTCTCGTCCTCCTCGATGCTATGGTTCGCGTCGACGAGCCAGCCGCCCCCTCCGGATTCGAAGTCCGTGAAAGATAACACCCCGTCGCCTTCGATCACGGTCACGACGGCGGTATCCGCGATCGACGGATCCTCGGCCGACGCCGCCGTCAGTACGGTTACGCCCGGCGATACGCCCGTCACGTTCCCGTCCGCGTCCACCTCGGCCACGGTAGGATCGTCCACCGTATACCGAACGGAGCGGTTCGTCGCGTTCCACGGCACGACTTCGGCCCCCGCGGCCGCCGTCTTCCCTACCTCGACGACGAGCTCCTCGCCGAGATATACGCCGGCGACGCCGATCGCGTCCGGGGCATGAGGGATACCGACCTTGCCCTGCGTTCCGATCTGCTCGAACGGAATTTCCCGGAAGCCCGGCACCCGCTCGAACACCTCCGCTCCCTCGACGAGCCGGAAGTCGCCCGCCGCCGCGTCGACGAAGCCCGGGTCGGCGCTTGCGACCCAATTGTTTTCGTACTGCAGAAGATTATGGATGTCCCTTGCGCCGTGCTCGTTCGTCTGCGCGGATCGAGCCAGCGTCGGATTGTATATGACGTTGTTCGCGAATCGATTCGTCGTCGGGAAGTACCGATCCTCCTCGAAGAACGTAGCGAGCTCGGGATATTTCTCGAGGTACGGCGTGCCGACGAAGTCGTTATATTGCTCGAACAGCGCCTGCCATGCCGGCATATAATCCCGATCGACGCGGTTGCCCGGCTCCCGGCTCATGAACATCTCGTAGTTGTCGTAAGGCACATACGTGTCGATGAACATATTGTTCGTTGCGGTAATATAAGAACCGGTACCGCTCTTGATCGCGTCGTTGCCCATGCGGTAGAAGATGTTTTCCTCGATCCGCATCCCCATCGTCATATTGTCGGGGTACACACCCTCGACGCCGTGTTTATCCTCGCCGATATGGTGGAAGTAGTTGCGATACACCACGTTGCCGCGCTCGTGCGGCACCATACCGGCGTTCATATAGATCGCGCCCAGGTCCTGGAAGTCTTTGCAGATGTCGTAGATTTCGTTATATTCGATCACATGATCGTTGCCGTACACGATAATGCCCGGATGCGGCGCGTCGTGAATTTCGTTGCCGGACGCCCGATGGCCCACTCCGAAAAACAACACGCCTGGGTTGTACGCCTTATGGTAATACGCGAAATCGTGAATATGCGAGTTTTCCACCCGATTGTTTCCGGGCTCGAGCGTCGTTCGGTCGCCGCCGTTCAGCGTGACCGCCGTGCCGCCGATGTGGTGCAGATGCGTCGACACGACCGCATGCTCGCGTCCGAACAGATCGCCTTCCACGCCGTCGTACACATATCTTCCCGGCGAATTGATCAGCACGCCCCCGTTCGTGAAATTGCTGATGTCGCTATTCGCGATCACGACGTTCTCGCCGCCGAGGATGACCGCGGCCGTGTCCCGACCGTACTCGAGCGCCAGCGCTTCGAACCGGATGTACGAGGCGTTCACGGTACGAATCATCGGCTTCTTCAGCATCGTCACGACGACCTCGCCATGGCCGCTCGCGAACGCCGCGTTCGGAAGGAAATACAGGATGCCTGCGTTCCGATCGATGTAATATTCGCCCGGCGCGTCGATTTCCTCGAGCAAGTTTTGCGCGAAGTGGAAGTCCGGATACCAGTTCTTGAGCAGCCCGGACATTTCTCCGTACTGCAGCGTGATCGTCTTGTTCGCGGTATCGATCGACGCGACCTTGTTGTACGACCATTCCCAGCTATATCCGAAAATGCCGTCCAGCCAAATATCCTCGGCTTCCGTCCAATATTTCGGGCGGTCGTACGCATACCGGAACGTCCCGCCGCGCTCTTGCAGATCCGGATCGTTCACCGTCGGCCCCGGATCCAAGATGTCCCCCATCTGCACCGTGGCGTCGTTCGGCCAGCGCGCAAGCGTCATCCCCTGCCCGCCGACGTACAGCTCCATCGGAGGAACGAGACTGACGTCGTTCGCCTTCCAATATCCGTGCCGGCTCATCTCGCCGTAATCCTCGATCCCGAGCGACCGAAGGTCGACCTGCAGCACGCGGCCCCTCGCCCCTTCGTCGACGATGCGGCGCAGTACTTCGGAATCGTCGACCGGCACGAAGCTGTCGCGGCTCAGCGCCGCCCCGCCCGACAACCGGACGGTCTCTCCCGGGTAGGAGCGATAGACGATCGGCGCCTCCGCGGTTCCGGAATCTTCCGCCGTCAGTTCGAACGTATCGAGCCGTTCGTACGTCCCTTCCCTTAATAACACCGTGACGCCGCCCGCAGGCAGCCCGCCGTCGCTCTTGAGCGCGCGGATCGCGTCCCTCGCGCCCTCGAGCGTCCGAAGCGGATCGTTTTCCGCGCCCGAGTTGGAATCGCTTCCATCCGGGGACACGTAAATCGTCGCCCCGCCCTCTTCCGCCTGCGCGCTCGCCGGCGGCCACATCGCGGCGAGCATGCAGACGACAAGTCCTGCCAATAAACTTCTTCTGAACATCAACTTCACCCTCTCGATCCGTAGCGTCGGTCGTTCGACCGCAGCTTCATTGTGGTCTACGGAACTTCCCGAGGGAATGAAAAAAACGGCAGATTATGCCGTTTCGGATGTTGGTTTTTGCAGATCGTATTGAAAAGGCGACCGGACCGCCGTCCAAGGCTCACTTGCCGAGCGCGGCGTTGACTCGGAAATCTTTAGGCGTCGTCCCGTATTTCTTCTTGAACAGCGTAATGAAATAGCTGGCGTTGCTGAAGCCCAAATAATCGGCGATCTCCTTCACGGTGTAGTCGCTGTTCGAGAGCAGCTCGCGCGCCTTCTCCAAGCGATATCCGGTCAAGTAGTCGCCGACCGACATATTCTCGTATTGCCTGAAGACGCGTCCGACGTACGCCGGAGACATCTTCAGCGACGTCGCGATCGACTGAAGACTTAGCGTAATGTCGGTAAGGTTTTTCTCGATAATTTCCTTGACCGCATCCACGATCAATTGACCGCGCTCTTCCTTCGGCGAATCGGCGTCCGTCTTGCACAGCGACGTCAAGAACGTCTCGAGCTCCTCCCGCATGGCGGCGAGGGAATCGGCTTGCAGCACCTTGCGATTGAGCTTCTGCGATTCGGCCGCGTTCGCATGCGCCGCGAAGGCGGGCTCGCGCAGCACCGGCTTGACCGCCAACACGAGCTGTTGCGCAGCGAACGTCATATAATCGTAATGCAAGCCGGCGATCCATTCGAACGCGCGCCGCAAGGCGTCCCGGACGCCCGCTTCGTCCTTCGACCTTAAGCCCTCGACGAGCGACTTCTCGAGCGCTCTCGGCAGCGTCGCGTCGTCGCGGCTGCGGTTCCCCAAGGCGAGCTCCGGCGTAATGAGGGCGCCGGGCCCGAAAGCCAATCGGTACATCAACTGGTGCACCGTCGCATCGTACGCTTCGGTCAAAGCCGTTCTCCGGGCGATCCCCTCGCCGACGGCGGCCGAGAACGTCCGGCGGTAATATTGGCGGAACGTCTCTTGCGCGTCCCTCACATGCTTCGAGACGACGTCCACGTCGACGGCATCGGCAGTCGAACGGAGGAGCGCGACGATAAATTCGTTGTTCATATCGATCACGCGGGCCGCGTACGAACGGGACAACAGCTCCTCCAAAATGTTGCAGACCGCGAACCGAAACAGCTTCTCTCGGAAGCCGTCGGACGCCTCCAGCGCCGAGGGCGACTGGTCCATCGTCAAGACGACCAATCGCCAGACGCCGTCGTCCCCGCCTTCGAACAGGCTCGGATTCGTCTCCGCGCAAAGCCGGAACTCCTCTTCGGACCGCGCCGCGCTGTCCGCGATCCAGCTTCGCAGGTAGTAATCTTCTACGATCCGTTTCGTTTTGACGTCTTCCCGGTCGACCTGCTCCAGCCGATCCAGCGTATGCCGATACGCGTCGGTGAGGAAGGCCATCTCGTCGCGCTCGTCATGAGGCGCCTTGGCGGACGGCTTCCCGTCCTCGTTCCGAAACAGCTCGAGCAGCTTACGAATCGGCCGGTACAGCCGGTTCGCGACGAACAGCGACAGGGCGAAGCTTACGACCAGGAAAGCGGACGTGACTAACATCGTAAGATCTCTCAGCTTCTGCACGCGGCTCATCACTTCGTCGTACGGCAAGAAGTTCATGACCCGCCACTCGCCGACCCCGACGCTCATTTGGGAGATGACGTAGGAACGGTCGCCGATGCGCTGCACGGAGAAATCTTCCGCCGCCTCCATGCCGCCCTCCCGAACGGTTCGGCTGACGTACGATTCGATGTCCCGATCCGAACGGGACGGCTCCTCGCCGGAATGCAGAATCGTTCCGTTCCGATCCACGAGAATCATGTTGCTCGCTTCCGACAACGTATTGACGTTGGACACGTTTTCGAAAATCCATTGCGGCCTGACGTTCACGACGACGGCGCTCGGCACCGCGCCGTCGGCCGGACGATTCCCGACCAGGATGAAGGAGAAGACGTCGACGCCCGTCCCCTCCTCGTCGATGCGAACCGGCACGAGCCTGCCGATCTCCTCCGGACGAATCGACTCGAGACGCTTCCGCAAGCTCTCCTGAAGCTCGGGCATATGCGTTCTCGTCCATAACCCGGAGCCGCCGAAATACATGTGGAGACTACCGCCGCCCGCCACGACGATCGAATCGACGAACGTCGTCGCCTCCGTCACCATATCCAGCTTGCGTAGCGTCTGAAATTTCATCACCGGCTCGGGCGCGTCCGCGTTCATCAGGTAGACGATGCCCGGATCCAGATTCACCATAATGGCGACGTTCTGCACGAGCTCCTCGATATAGCTAAGATTGTGTTTGATTTGGGACAGCACCTTCCGGTCCGCTTCCCTCTGCGTCTGCAGGACGATCTCCTTCGAATATGCGTAAAACGAGATGGACGTAAACAGCAGCAGTCCCACCATCGATAGGTTGAAATAAAATAATATCCGCTGCAAATATTTCCGGTTCGTGACGCCGCTCAGCATGTTCATTTTCCCGAACCTCTCTCGTTCCGTTACTCGGACAAGCCGGTACGCGCGCTGCGATTCTGTCAGAGTGTACCCGCCTCCCCGCCGGATCGTCAAGGCGAAGGCGGAAATTTATAATTTTGTACGTTTATTGATATTAAGAAAACCTCGCCTGGCGACGAGTCCTTAGAGTTCGAGCGTATGCATCATGTGCGTGCAGGGAGGGCGTGGGTCATACGCTCCGGTATGCCCCACGCCTTTTCCGCCTTAGCGCAACGCATCGCTAATCCTGTACTTGCAGCCATGCACTCCCTTGTAATTCTCCGATATATTCGCTCCTCCGCATGCTTCGCGCGAAAATCGCGGAGGCACCTTAAAAAAATAGAGACGCCGGACAAGCCGACGCCTCATTCCTAATCGCTTATGCTTTCCTCGGCTTGCCGAACTTGCCCTCGTAGAAATCCTGGATCGCGAGCTTGATGTCGCCGACCGTCGTCATGACGAACGGCCCTTGCTGCACGACGGGCTCGCCGATCGGCCGGCCCGCGGCGAGCACCGCCCGAAGCGGCGCGTCGGCGCGAAGGACGAACTCGCTGTCTTCGGCGTCCGCATCGTCCGACGCGCCGAGCCACAGCACCTGATTCGCGGCGCCCTGCGTCTCCTCGACGCCGAAGCGCCCGCTCCCTTCCAGAACGTAAAGAAATCCGTTATAGTCCGCGGGCAGACGCTGCGTCAGCGTCGCCCCCGGCTCCATCGCGATGTCGAGGAACGTCACGGGCACGACGTTCTTCGTCTCGGCCGCGACGTCCCCGGACGCGCCGGAGAACACGCGGACCGTCGCCCCGTCTTCCCGCCGCACCGGCATGTTCGCCGCCTTCAAGTCTTGGTAGCGCGGCGCGGTCATTTTCTCCGACTTCGGCAAGTTGAGCCACAGCTGCAAGCTGTGCACCGTCTCGCCCGGCAGCGGATCCTCGGAATGAATGATGCCGCGTCCCGCGGTCATCCACTGTACGTCCCCGGGCTCCAGGATGCCGTAACCGCCGTAGCTGTCCTCGTGCTTCAACCGGCCTTCGATGACGTACGTAACCGTCTCGAACCCGCGATGCGGATGGAAGTCGAACGTTCCCGCCTGGAACCAGTCCTCCATCATGAGCAGGAACGGGTCGAACTCTCTCCACCGCCCCGGCTCCAACACGGCGGCCGCCTTCACGTGCGAGCCGCCGCGCGGCTCGGGCGCGGCGTCCCATACCGAGCGAATGCCGCGTCTTCCGATGCTTCGTCCTTCCATCTCCCGCATCCTCCTATTCCGCCGTCCGCGGCGACACGCCGCCGCCGCTCGGCCGGTTCACTAATAAGTAATATAGCCCGGCCATGACCAAGGAAACAAGGCCGCCGACCAAATACGCCCCGTCGTAGCCGGCGCGCGCGGCGACGACCCCGAGCGCGAACGAGCCCGCGCCGTACCCGGCGTCGAACAGCAAGAAGAACGTGCCGGTCGCGAGACCCGCGCGATGGCGAGGCGCCGATTGAATCGCGAGCGTCTGCAGGCTCGGCAGCAGCGCGCCGAAGCCGAGGCCGATGACGGCGCCCGAGCCGAGGAAGGCGGTCGGCGTCCGCGCGAAGCTTAAGGCGATCATCCCCGCCGCGAAGAGGAAGATGCCCGGATACACGAGCGCGTTCGCTCCGAACCGGTCGAACCACCGGCCCGTCATCGGCCGCGTCAGCACGATCATCGCCGCGAACACCGCGAAGAAATAGCTCGCGTAGGAGCCTAGATGAAGTTCGACCGCGTATACGGATAAGAACGTCGACAGCGAACCGTACGCGAACGCCAGGAAGGCGCTGGCGACGGCCACCGGCAGCGCCGCCGGCTCGATGTAGCCGCGCCAGCTCGAGGCGGCCGCCGGCTTCTCCGTCGCGGGAGGCGACGGCCGCTGCGGCAGACGAAGCGTCAGCCCGCACAGCAGCGACAGCGCCGAAAATGCGATACAGATCAGGAACATCGCGTTCAGGCTGAACCGATCCGCGATCGTAAGACCGACGAACGGCCCGACGACCATCGCGAGGCTCATGAACAAGCTGAAGTAGCCGATGCCTTCGCCCTTGCGGCGGTCGGGAACGAGCTCGGCCGCGACGGCGCCGCCCGCGGTCGCGGCGAGGCCGAAGCCGACGCCGTGCGCGAGCCGCAGCCCGATCAGCGCCCCGAAGTGATGCATCGCCGGATACAGCAGCGCGCAGACCGCGAACAGCAGCAGCGAGCCCGCGAACAGCTTCTTCCGGTCGTACCGGTCCATCCACTTCCCGGCCAACGGACGAAACAATACCGTCGTCAAGATGAACGCGGTCATCACGAGCCCGACCTGCGTCTCGGCGGCGCCTAGTCGCTGCGTCACGAACAACGGCAGCGTGACGGCGTAAATATAAAACGTCATAAACAGAAAAAAATTGCTGAGGCATACCGCAACGAAGTTGCGGGTCCACAGCGGCGTTCGAATCGGTTCGTTTTCATGCTGCATACTTTCGTATCAAGTCCTCTCCGATTGTACCTGTTCGCAGGCGCGATGCCATAGATGAGCCAGCGCTTCGCGGAGGGCGGCGACGCGATCGGCAGGCAGCCCGTCGAGCAGCGCGTCGATCGTCTCCCGCTCCACCGGCGCGAGCTCCGCGGCGAGGCGGTCGCCCTTCTGCGTGCCGTACACGAGGAACGACCGCCGGTCGTCTTCGTTCGGCTTGCGAACGACCAAGCCCTTGCGCTCCAGCTGGTCCAAAATTCTCGTCACGTTCGTCTGGTCCTTCTCCGCCCGGGACGCGAGCTCCTTCTGCGTGACGCCGTCCCGCTCCGCAAGACGCTGCAGCACCGAAAACTGTTCGGGCGTAATGCCGTACGACTCGAGGCGACTCGTAAGCAGCTGGCTGATTTTCCGCGTCGTCCGGCTCAGCTGAAACCCGATCGATTCATCGAGCATGGCTTGTCCTCCAATTTAGTTGCTATACCAATTATACTTGCAACAATCGAATTTGTCGAACGAAAAAGCCCGACGCCGAATATTCGGCGTCGGGCCGCGAACGAGTTACGGCGTCTCGATCCAAGCGGTGCGCGTCTCGGCGTCCCACGTCACCGTTCCGTCGAGCGTCTCGACCAAGAAGCGCAGCGGAAGCATCGCGGAACCGCCGTCCATGATCGCGGGCGCTTCCAAGGGCGCCGGCGCGCCGTTCACGATCGCTTGCGCCCCGTCGATGCGCAGCTCGACCGTCTTGCCCGGCTTCGCGATGGTCACCTTCCGTTCGACGCCGTCCCACGCGACCGAAGCGCCCGCCTGTTCCAGAACGCCTCGCACCGGCACGTACGTGTACCCGCCTCGGACGGTCGCCGGTCGGGGCAGCGGCGGGTAGCGGCCGTTCACCGCGACGGACGCCGTCTCCCGCGTCGACGCGTACGCGGCGATCGTGCGCGCGTCAGACAAATACGCCGTCTGGTCCGGTCCGACCTCGAGGTTCACGTCCCCTCGATAGGTCAGACGGCCGACGATCGCGCCGTTGCGGGTCGCCAATGCGGCCTTGTGCCGCCAATCCGCGAAGTACCGCTCCTCGCCGCTCGCGAACCACTGGTCCTTCGTCACGGAGCCGGCTGCCGTCGGGTACGCGAACAAGCCGTCGTTCGCATCGGCGAGCGGCCGCGCCGCGCCGCCCGGCCGGCGATACGATTCGACGGCGAGCGTCTTCCCCGTTCGTCGATCCACCGTATACACGCTCGGGATCGCCTCTTCGCTGCTCTCCCAATACAGAGCGCTTCCGTCGGGACGGATGCCGATCAGGTTCATGATCGACCCGTTGTTCCAGGGAATATCCCATGCGACCGTTCCATCCGCGTTCAGCGCCACGATCCGTTCCGTGGCGTACCCGTCCTCCCCGCTCCCGATCACGTTCACGTAACTGCGTCCGTCCGGATCGACGATGCCGGGGTCGAGCGAAGCCCAAGCGACTTCGTCGTCGACCGCGTACTCCCATAGCTTCTTCCCGTCGGCTAGACGGTAAGCGAACATCTTCCCCTCGAATCCGTTCTCGAGCACGATTTGCTTCGCGTCCGGCGCCGGCGGCTCGATTCGCGAGGAGCTTACCTGTTGGGCGGCGCTCCAGAGCGTCTCGCCCGTCGAAGGCGATAACGCCGACAAGCGATAATCGGTCTCTTCCAAAAACCCGCAGACTTGCGACATACTGCATGTCGTCCAAGCCAGCAGCATATCGCCGCTCGCGAGCACGGGAGTCTCGTACGTCATCGGGATGTCCGCTCCCGGGTAATCGTCCCACGTTTTCTCCCATACGACCTTCCCATCGTACGTTACCGCGACCAACCGATTTCCGCCGGCGATATATATCCGATCTCGATCCGCGGTAAACTTCTCCATCCGTTCGATTCCGATCGACTCCAGCAAAAACTTGCTTTTTACGCCGCCGTCCTTCTTATCGATGCGAACGATCGTCTCCTTCCGGTAATCCGCGCCGGCGGTATGAATGGAGGCTACGATCCAACCGTCCGTCAGACTGAATTCGTAGATCGCTAGATCGTCCCGCTTCCAGATCGTCTTGCCCGTCGGACCGATCTTCCCGAACTCCAGCACGCCGCCGTCGTACAAATTACGCTTGGCGTACAGCGCCGTTCCGTCGCCGCCCGCTTCGACGACCGAGAGGGTCGGGTCGAACTCCCTGTTTCCCGACGAGTAAGACCATATCCGGGTATAACCGTCCGTCCCGGCGTCCTTCGTCCCGGCTTCGGCCGCCGCCCCGAGCGGAAGCAGCGCGGCCGCCAGCGCGGCCATCGCCGCTCGTTTTCCCCATCCGCGAATAAATCCACTGCAATTTTCCATAAACGCCAACAAAATGTCCCCTCCCCGACGATAAAATTCAGTATATCGGAATTGAGATTTGCCCTACAACCTGCTATAGTCGAACTGGACTTATCACCGAAGAAGAAAATCCGACGCCACGGCGCCGGGAGAGGTTCGCGAACTCCCTCTATAAAAAACTAAGATAGGTGCAGACGCCGATGAGCTGCGCCCTGCTTCGTTTTTTCCGAAAGTAGAGTGCTGTTCCCTGAATCTCGTCTTCTTTTCCGTCCCGGACCCCCGAGGAGAAAAGAGAGGAGATTTTTTTATGCCCGCAGGCAGAACGAACGAGGAATTGCAAGACATCACGCTGCTCGGCAACCAAGGCGTGAAATACGTGTTCGAGTACGATCCGAAGCTGCTCGAGACGTTCGACAACAAGCACCCGTATCGAGACACGTTCGTCAAATTCAACTGTCCCGAATTCACGAGCTTGTGCCCGATGACCGGTCAGCCGGACTTCGCGACGATGTACATCAGCTACATCCCCGACGTCAAGATGGTCGAGAGCAAATCGCTCAAGCTGTACTTGTTCAGCTTCCGGAATCACGGCGACTTCCACGAGGATTGCGTGAACATTATTATGAACGACCTGATCGAGGCTATGAACCCCCGCTACATCGAGGTATGGGGCAAGTTTACGCCGCGCGGCGGCATCTCGATCGACCCGTACTGCAACTACGGCCGCCCCGGCACGAAGTACGAGGCGATGGCCGAGCAGCGAATGCTGAACCATGACATGTATCCGGAAAAGGTCGACAACCGATGAAGCCGTTCATCCTGCTCGCCTACCTCGCCGCCATCGTCGCCGCGAACGTCGTCACGGCATCGTTCGCTCCGATCCCGATCGGCGCCCTGCTCGTCCCGGCCGGGTCGTTCCTGATCGGCGCCACCTTCATTCTGCGCGACTTCGTGCAGCGCGCGTTCGGCCGCCGCCGGACGTACGCCGCGATTCTGGCCGCGCTGGCGTTGTCCGCCGCGACGTCGTACGCGCTCGGCGACACGCTTCTCATCGTCTTCGCGTCCGCCGTCACGTTCCTCGTCTCCGAGACGCTCGATACGGAGACGTACACGCGCCTCAAGCTGCCGATGGCCTCGCGCGTCTTCTTCAGCGGCCTCGTCGGCGGCTTCGTCGACAGCGCGCTGTTCGTCGTCATCGGCCTGTCGCCGATCGGCGCGGGCTTCCTGCCGTGGGATGCCGTCGGGTTCGCGATCGCCGGCCAAATTCTCGTGAAGACCGCCATGCAAGCGCTCGGCGCGGCGGTCATCGCCTTCACGCCGCTCGCCCGCGAAACCGAAAGATAGGGACCCGCACGGCCCATAACAGGCGGGTGGGGCTTCTTTCAGCCGAATAGGGAACATCGATGTTCTCTATCCGGCTGAAACGGGCCATCCGTATACTTAACGTCAACATCATTTTCGTCTTTGGGAAGCCGCTCGTCGAAGAATAAATCGTCGTTATCCTCGGAATCGTAAGCCGTCGGCTCCCAACCTTGGCTTATGCATCAATTGTGCATGGAAAGCGTGGGGCATACGCTCCGTTTGCTCCGCTTTAGCGCAACGCGTCACTAATCTTGTGCTTCGCACGAAAATTGCAGAGGCATCTCCGGATCTCTAATACCCCAGCTTTCTAAGTGTCGTACGACGACACCGATGTGTGGCAGGCATACGAACCGTAAAGAAAATGTGCTGTCGGTCTGCCAACGGTAAAAATCCTTAACGATAGCTGCCACTAAGACGGATGAACCGAAGGCACGGCGCGAAAGGCAGGAGACCGGGCGCGGACCGAACCCAATGGGATGTGTGGCAGGCATACGAACCGAAAAGAAAATGTGCTGTCGGGCTGCCAACGGTAAAAATCCTTAACGGTAGCTGCCACTAAGACGGATGAACCGAAGGCGAGGCGCGAAAGGCAGGCGGTATGGCGTTGAGTTCGCGCAGCATGAGCAAAACAAGCCGCAATCGTTCAGCTGAGCGAAGGTCAATCCAGGAGAAGGAACGCGGGAACAAGCACCTTCCTCCTCATGGAATGCTTCAAACTTTTACAATTACTGATATTTCAAAAAAAAACGCCCTCCTTGGTCAGGAGAGCGTTTCTTCTTCGTATATAGACTACCGTTACCGCGCCATGTCGGACGAACGCCCTTCGGCGCGACCGCCCTGCCGAAGATAGAGCCCGTACGCGAAAATCAGCGCGCTTACGGCGAGATAGGCGAGATCGTACAGCAGCTCGTACGGATCGCCTTGTTTAACGTGGTGCAGCTGAAGCACATGGTGATTTACGATGCCTTCGACGACGTTGAAGCCGCCGGCGCCGAGCAGCGCTCCGCTAACCAGCAGACGCCTCCCTCTCGCGAGTCCGCCCGGGTGTCCGGCGCGCCATAACATGACCGCGGATACGGCCAACGCGACGACGGTGAATGCGTGGAACACCCCGTCGCTTACGATTTGTCCGTGCCGATGCGTATGCATATAGACGCTGTGCCATTGCAGCAGCTGATGAAAGACGATCCCGTCGAACGCGCCCGCGAGTCCGATCCCCAGCAAAATCCCCCCGTAATCTAGCAGCTTCAGCTTCTCCTCCGCCGTCACTCCATACCGCCTCCGCCATTGTTTTCTATCATTCTTGCCTTTCTAGCGGAGGTTTATACGAATCTATGAATAAACTTCTACGGAGTATCGTTCGATCGCGCGAGAGAGCCGGGCGAGCGCCTCCGGTACGAGCGCCGGCGGCGTATGCGTAAAGTTCAGGCGCAGCGTATTGCGTGCCGGTACGCCGGCGTAGAACGGTTCGCCCGGCACGAAGGCGACGCCTTCCTCCACCGCCAGCTTCAGCAGATCGGCGGCGACGTACGTCTCCGGCAGCGACGCCCAGAGGAACATGCCGCCCGCCGGGCGGTTCCAGCGCAGCCGATCCAGCGGCCCGCCCTTCAAGGCGGCGACGAACCCTTCCATCCGCTCCCGGTACATATCGCGGATGAAGCCGATGTGCCCGGCCAGATCCCAGCCGGTCACGAGCTCGAGCAGCGCCAGCTGATCCGCCGCGCTCGAGTGCAGATCCGACGCCTGCTTCGCCTTCGCCATCATACGGAGGACGTCGGCCGGTCCGGCGGCGAAGCCGGTGCGCAGCGCCGGGGCCACCGTCTTCGAGAACGAGCCGAGGTACAGCGCGTTGCCGTCGTCGCCGGAAGCGGCCCCGAGCGCGGCGTCGTGTTCGTAGAGCGTCTGGATGCGGTTCGCCGCGTCGAATCGGATGTCCCCGTACGGATCGTCTTCGATGACGAGCGCGCCGTATTTCCGCGCCAGCTCCGCGAGCGCTCGGCGACGCTCCGACGACCACGTCTTGCCGACCGGATTCGAGAACGTCGGAATGACGTACACGGCTTTCGGCCGATGCGTCCGCAGCTTCGCTTCCAGATCGTCCGGCAGCATGCCTTCGTCGTCGGAGTCGACCTCCACGGCCCGTCCGTCCGCCAGCGACAGCGACTGCAGCGCGGCCAGATACGTCGGACGCTCCACCAGCAGGACGTCGCCCGGATCGATCAAGACGCGGAACGCTAAGTCGATCGCTTGCTGCGAGCCCGTCGTCAGCAGCAGCCGATCGACCGACGTACCGATACCCTTATCGGCCAGAAATCCCGTCAGCCATTCCCGCAGCGCGGGCACGCCCTCCGTCACGCCGTATTGCATCGCGCCCTTGCCGCGGGCGAATACCCGCTCGTACGCGTCCCGAATCGCCTCCGTCGGGAACGAATCCTCCGCCGGAAGTCCGCCCGCGAACGACACCACCTTCGAGCTTTGCGTCAGCTTCAGAATGTCGCGCACCGCGGACGTCTGCGCCCGCTCGATCGTCTTCGAAAACCTTCTTTCCATTGCTCGTTCCCCGCTCTCGACTGTTATAATATTCTTATTAAATTACGGCACGAGATGTATAACAGTAAAGATAATACTATAACAGTGCGCGCAATGTCGCTCTGGAGTGCTGGGGAGGACGATGGAGCCATGCATATCGAATTGAATCGCCGGGCCGGCGTCCCGCTCGCGGAGCAGATCGCCCGCGCCTTCGAGGCCCGCATCGCGTCCGGCTTGCTGTCGCCCGGCGAGAAGCTCCCGTCCGTCCGCGCCCTCGCCCGCCTGCTCGGGGTGAGCCTCGTCACCGCAAGCAAGGGGTACGCCGCGCTCGAGGCGAGCGGCGCGATCCGCTGCGTCCAAGGCAAGGGGTGCTTCGTGTCCCGGACGAAGACGGCGGCGGCCAAGGCGGCGACGGCTAGCCTCGATGGCGAAGACGCCGCCGCGCATGCGGCCGCGGATCCGTACGCCTGGCAGCACGCCGTGCCCGACTACTTGCCGCGGGCGCAGCTGTGGCACCATTACCAGAACGTCCCCGCGACGCATCAGCTGCATCTGTCCGCCATCCAGCGGGAGCTGCTGCCGTCCCGGGACATCATGAAGCAAATCCAGAGCCTCATGTCGGAGGATCACGCGCTGTTGACGGCGTACGGCTCCTTCCAGGGCGACGACGACCTGCGCGGCGCGATCGCCCGCTTGCTCGGCAAGGCCGGCGTCCGGACATCCGCCGCGGACCTGCTCGTCACGAGCGGCGCGCAGCAAGGCATCGACCTCGTCGCGCGCACGTTCGTCGGCCCCGGCGACGTCGTCGTCGTCGAAGCGCCGACGTATAACGGCGCGATCGACGTGTTCGCGAGCCGCGGCGCGCGCATCGTCTCGGTGCCCATGGACGGAGACGGCATGGACGTCGATCGGCTCGCCCGCGTCTGCGACCGCGCGCGGCCGAAGCTCGTCTACACGGTGCCGACGTATCATAACCCGACCGGCACGACGATGAGCGCGGCGCGGCGAAAGCGGCTGTACGAGCTCGCGGCGGCGATCGACTGCCTCGTCGTCGAGGACGATCCATACAGCGATATGTACTTCGATCGGCCGCCGCCCCCCGCGATCAAGTCGTTCGACCGCACCGGCCACATCGTTTACATCAAAAGCTACAGCAAGCTGCTGTCGCCCGGCTGCCGCATCGCCGCCGTCGCCGCGTCCGGCACCGTGCTCAGCCGGCTCGTCGCGGCGAAGACCGCCGCCGATCTAGGCAGCCCGCTGCTGACGCAGAAGGCGATCTACGCCTACCTTGCGTCCGACCGGTTCGCCGCGTACGCGCGGTCGATCCGAGCGACGCTGGCGGAGCGGTGCGCGCTCGCGGAGTCGCTGCTGCGGCGGCACGCCCCGAAGGGCGCGAGGTGGACGTCGCCGCAGGGCGGTCTGCATCTCTGGGTCGCGCTGCCCGACGGCTGCGACGATCGGGAGCTGACGCTCGCGGCGCAGCGGGAAGACATCGCCGTCCTGCCCGGATCGGTCTGCTACGCGGCCGACGCCTCGCATCGATACGTCCGCCTTTGCTTCTCCTACATGCCGGAGGACTCGCTCGCGTTCAGCCTCGCGCGGCTCGGCCGGCTCATGCGGGAGACGCGGGCAACGTAGGCGGATATCTCCGCCTATAAGCGCGAAAACGCGCTTGGAGCGCCGACTTGGGCGGATATCTCCGCCTATAAGCGCGAATGCGCGCTTAGAGCGCCGACTTGGGCGGATATCTCCGCCTATAAGCGCGAATGCGCGCTTAGAGCGCCGACTTGGGCGGACGCCTATAAGCGCGAATGCGCGCTTAGAGCGCCGACTTGGGCGGATATCTCCGCCTATAAGCGCGAATGCGCGCTTAGAGCGCCGACTTGGGCGGATATCTCCGCCTATAAGCGCGAATGCGCGCTTAGAGCGCCGACTTGGGCGGATATCTCCGCCCATAAGCGCGAAAACGCGCTTAGAGCGCCGACTTGGGCGGATATCTCCGCCTATAAGCGCGAAAACGCGCTTGGAGCGCCGACGTAGGCGGATATCTCCGCCTATAGGCGCGAATGCGCGCCTCGAGCGCCGACGTAGGCGGATAACTCCGCCTATAAGCGCGCCCCCCTCCGCCGCTCTACTGCCCGAGCTGCTCGATTTGCTGGAGCAGCCCCGCCATATTGCGGATCGTCTCGAGCATCGGCGCGTTCGCGAGCTGCTCGAGATCGATGACGTTCTGATCGATCTGCTGCAAGTACCCGTCGATCTGCTGTCGGATCGTATCGTTGTACTCCACGAGCTGCGCGTGCACGTCCTCCGCGAAAGCCGGCGCCTGCAGCGCGTTGAACGCCGCGATCTCTTCCTTCATGGACTGGAACTCGGTCTGCAGCCGATCGATCGTCGCCGGATTCGTCAACGCCTGCTCCGCCAGCACCGGCACCTGCTCGGCGAAGCGGTTCGCGTCGTTCACGAAGTCGGTCGCCTCCGTGGCGTAATTGAGCGTCGTATTGACTTGCTCCAGCATCGAACAGCCCGTCGCGAGCAGCGCCGCCGCAAGCAAGACGATGAATGCGAGTTTTCTCTTCATGATCCAAATCCCCCTTATCCGATTGCGTTCGTTATCTATGTATACTGCTTGCGAGGGGAGTACGTTTCACGGAAAATGTTTCGCAGGCCCGCCATTGACGCGCCTCCCCTCCTTCGCGTAGGATAGAAAACAAGAACAAACCGCATATGCACCGCCCCAAAGGGGAGTAGCTCTCGCGGCAGCGTCGTCACTTCGGATCGAGATTCGCCTCGGTCCCGGCGTTGTCGGCAACGATCTTTCGTTGTCAGCAAGACCTTTGCCTACGTCAGGCGAAGGTCTTTTTAATTTGCCCTTTTTTCGGCAGCCTTCGTCGGACGCGTTCCATCGGCGGAGGCTGTTTGTTTATCATTTTCGGGAAAAGGGAGAGGAAGACGCATGGAATTCGGAATGCTCGCGGAATACGGTTGGACGTTGTTGGTGTTGATCGCTCTCGAAGGCATCCTCGCGGCGGACAACGCGCTGGTCATGGCGGTCATGGTGAAGCACTTGCCGGAGGAACGGCGGAAGAAGGCGTTGTTCTACGGCCTTGCGGGGGCGTTCGTGTTTCGGATCGCGTCGTTGTTCCTGATTTCGTTCTTGGTCGGCGTGTGGCAGGTGCAGGCGATCGGCGCGTTGTATTTGCTGTTTATCGCCGCGAATCATCTGTGGCGTAAAAAGGTAACGGCGTCAACCGTTCAGGAGACGAAGAAATCGGCGAAGAGCGGCGGATTTTGGTCGACGGTGATCAAGGTAGAGCTCGCCGACATCGCGTTCGCGGTCGATTCCATTCTCGCGGCCGTCGCGCTCGCCGTCGCGCTGCCGGTCTCGCCCCTGCCCGCCATCGGCGGAATGGACGGCGGCCACTTCCTCGTCATTCTCGCGGGCGGCTTGATCGGCCTCGTGCTGATGCGCTTCGCGGCGAACAAGTTCGTCCGGCTGCTTGAGCTGCGGCCCGGCCTCGAGAAGGCGGCGTTCCTCATCGTCGGTTGGGTCGGCGTGAAGCTTGCGGTATACGCCGCCTCGCATCCGGGCCTCGCGCTGCTGCCGGAGACGTTCGCGAAGAGCGGCGTTTGGAAGGGCATCTTCTGGACGGTGCTTCTCGCCATATTCGCTTGGGGCTGGTTCGGCGGCAAAGGCCCCGAACCGAAGTCCGCCGAGGAGAAGGCCGTCGCCGAGCAAGGGTAACCGCTTGGCCCGCCGCCGCCTTACGGCAGCTTGTCCAGGTCGAGCGACGCGGAGGACACATCAGCCCACCGCTCCCGCCAGGTAGACCAGTCGTCGCCGCTTGCGGGCGCGCCGGGCAGCCACGGCAGCTTGCCGATGACCGGCACGTCGGCGAAGCGCTCGATCATCATCGCGTTCTCTTCCATAATGTCCGCCTGGCCGTCCCGGTACCCGTTCAGCACGACGCCGATCGGCCGCAGGCCGGCGCCGCGGGCGTAGGCGACGGTCAGCAGCGTATGATTGACCGTCCCGATGCCGGGCCGGGCGACGATGAGCACCGGCAGCGCCAGCGCCGCCGCCAGATCGGCGACGACGCGGCGGTCGGTGAGCGGCGCCGCGAGTCCGCCCGCGCCGTCGACGACCAGGCGGTCGCAGGCGGCCAGCCGGCTCAAGCCTTCTTCCGCGAGCTGCGAGATGGAGATGCGCGCCCCGATCCGCTGCGCCGCCATCCAAGGCACGACTCGGTCGGGGAACGCGTAGCTGAACGTCTCGGATTCGCGGATCGGGAGGCCGCTCCCCAGGACGAGCTTCGCGCTGTCGGGCAGCGGCGCCTCGTCGCGCACGCCGGTTTGCACCGGCTTCCATACTCCGACGCGGCCGCCTCCGTTCTCGTCGAGCCGGCGCTGGAGCGCCGCGGCGAGCACCGAAGCGACGTGAGTCATGCCGACGCCCGCGTCCGTTCCCGTAATAAACACGCCATGGTTCATGAGCTCGCCGCCTTCTTTCGTACTAACGTAGTTGTTTTCACTATAACAGGAAACGCTTTCGAACGGTATTGCCCGGAACGGACGAAAATTTTTCTCGACAGGTTCCGACGAGGCCTGCGCCGCATCCGCCCGCCGGAAGCCGGACGAAGGCGCCGGTTCGACGGCGTCCGACGGCAGAGGGTCGCCGCGCCCCGAATCCTCGACCGCGGTTGTCGAAAATCTCCGATTTATTTCATTTCTATATATTCCCTTTTTGCTTTCATGGGGGACCTTTTTCGGATAAAATTGTGTTTGTCTGTTTACTTCGTAAGCTAAGGGGCTTCCTAATCCTATGCCGAACAACAACAACTCCATAGATGACGCGCTGTTCGTCGTAGGAATCGGCGCATCGGCGGGCGGCCTCGAAGCGTTGCATCTTCTCTTCGACCATATGCGGCCCGATACGGGAGCGGCGTTCGTCATCATCCAACACCTGTCTCCGAACTACAAGAGCTTCATGGCCGAACTGCTGCAGCCGCATACGAAGATGCCGGTGCATGTCGCGGTACACGACATGACGCTGGAACCTAATAACGTCTATTTGATCCCTCCCAATAAAAGCATGACCCTGCAAGACGGCAAGCTCCAGCTGTCCGAGAAGCACGGCGGGCTGCATCTGCCGATCGACATTTTCTTCCATTCACTGGCCGTCGAACGGGGGCCTCGCGCCGTCGGCGTCATTCTGTCCGGCACCGGGAGCGACGGCTCCCGCGGCATCGCAACGATTAAAGAACGCGGCGGCTTCGTGCTGGCGCAGGACGACCGATCCGCGAAATTCGACGGTATGCCGAAGAGCGCCATGCTGACGGGGCTCGTCGACAACGTCGCGTCGCCGGACGAGATGCACCGGAAGATCGCCGACTTCGTGGGCGGGAACGGGATTCAGCCGGACGCTTGGGAGCAGACCGGCGGGGACGCGCCGACCGAGGAGCAGCTCGACGAGCTGTTCGACATGCTGAAAAACAAGACGACGATCGACTTCAAGGAGTATAAGCTCGCCGGCGTGCTTCGCCGTGTCGAACGGCGGATGGCGCTGAACCGGATCACGGATTTCGACCGGTACATCCGGCTGTTGGAGCGAGACGTGAGAGAAATCTCGCTGCTGCACAAGGATTTGCTGATCGGCGTCACGCACTTCTTCCGGGATTCGAAGGCGTTCGACGTCATCGCCGCCAAGGTGATCCCTCAAATCGTAGAACGCAAGCGGAACGAGGATTCGGAAATCCGCGTCTGGGTCGCGGGCTGCTCCACCGGCGAAGAAGCGTATTCCTTGGCTATTCTGTTCCAAGAGCATCTGCAGGCGGTCAGCGCGTCGGTGAACGTCAAAATTTTCGCTACGGATCTGGATAAGCAATCGATCGAATTCGCGAGCCACGGCGTATATCCGAATACGATCGCGCAGACGGTTCCGCCGGAGCTGCTGCGGAAATATTTCGTGCAGCGCCATGACAGCTATACGATTATCGAAGACATTCGGAAGAAGATCATTTTCGCTCCGCATAACATCATTAAAGATCCGCCGTTCATTAACATGGACTTGATCACGTGCCGCAACATGCTCATTTACTTGCAGCCTAAGATGCAACAACGCGTCATTTCTTTGTTTCATTTCGCCCTGAATCCCAGAGCGTATTTGTTTTTGGGACCTAGCGAAACGATCGGCCGTCTAGGGGGACTATTCAAGGTGTTCGACAAGCGATGGAACGTATTTCAGCAAAACGAGGCCCCCGTTGGCAACTCCTATGACGCCATCGGCATTTCCGACCAATTCAACGAAAATACCGGCGCGGCGAAGCCACTCGCCGAATCGAGTCCCACGGTGCGCCAGCTGAAGCAGCAACGCCGGACGGACGATCTGAACACCACGTATCTGGAAGAGCACTTCCCGCCCTCCATCGTCGTGGACGAGCATCTCGACATCGTGCACATGACCGGACGCATCGATCCGTTCATCGCGATGACGAAGGGCAAGCCGAGCCTGAACGTGCACAAGATGTTCCACAGCCACCTGTCGGTGGCGCTCGTGACGGCGCTGCACAAGGTCCGCAAGGAGCGTACGGAGATCGCGTATCGCCACTTCAAGACGGGGATCCCGGACTTCCCGTCCGTCGACTTGACGATCCGCCCGTTCTCGACGACGAACAAGGCGTACGAGCATCTGCTCATCGTCATCTTCGCGAAGCCGCAGACCGAGCCGGCCGAGACGCCGAGCGAAGGCGTAGAGCTTGCCAGCAGCGTGAACCAACGGGTGCTCGATCTCGAGCAGGAGCTGCTTCGCGCGGAAGAGACGCTGCAAATTACGATCGAGGAGCTGGAGACGTCCAACGAAGAGCTGCAAGCGACGAACGAGGAGCTCGTGGCCGCGAACGAGGAGCTGCAGAGCGCCAACGAAGAGCTGCAGTCGGTGAACGAAGAGCTGCTCACCGTCAACTCGGAATACCAGATGAAAATCCAAGAGATGACCGATCTCAACAACGACATGGACAACTTCCTGATCAGCACGAGAATCGGCACGATCTTCTTGGATACCGATATGCGCGTCCGTCGCTTCACGCCGGCCGTCACGAAAGAAATTCATCTGCTCGACATCGACATCGGCCGGCCGATCTCTCATATCAAGCATCACTTCGAATACGACGACTTCCTCGTCGACGCCGAGAAGGTGCTGCAAACCCTCGTCCCGATCGAAAAGGAAGTCCGCAGCCGCTCCGGCCGATGGTACAGCCTGCGCATCTTGCCGTATCGAACGGCCGACCAATTCGTGCAGGGCACCGTCATTACGTTCGTCGACATCACCGATCTGAAGCTGCTGAACAACGAGCTGAAGATCAAATCGTACGCGATCGACCACAGCCCGAGCATCGTGCTCATCGCCGACCCGAACGGATCGATCGAATACGCGAACCCGAAGTTCCTCGAACAGACGATGCTGAGCCGGGAGGATATTATCGGCAAGCCGCTGCAGCTTACGAACCGGTGGGAGCTGTCGTCCGAACCGTTCAAAGAGGTCTGGGGGAAGGTGTGCCAAGGCCAGAAGTGGACCGGCCAGCTGAAGTGCCGCAAGGCGGACGGCTCGGCCTATTGGGAGGAGCTGTCGCTCATTCCGATTCTGGGCGACGACGGCGAGCTGATTCACGTGCTCAAGGTCGCCTCGGATATCACGGACCGGAAGACGTCCGAGGAGCTGCTGCGCAAGTCCGAGATGCTGTCCGCCGTCGGGCAGCTCGCGGCCGGCATCGCGCACGAAATCCGCAACCCGCTCACGTCGCTTAAGGGTTTCACGAAGCTGATCGGCGCCGGCCGCAGCAACGCGAAGTACCTGGAGATCATGAGCAAGGAGCTCGAGCGCATCGAGGAGATCATCAGCGAGCTCCTCATGCTCTCGAAGCACAAGCCGAACGAATTCCTGCCGAACGAGGTCAACGACATTCTGACCGACGTGAAGCTGCTGCTCGATACGCAAGCGATCATGAACAACGTCGATATCGCCTGCGAATTCGACGCCTCGCTGCCGCCGGTGTTCTGCAACGAGAACGAGCTCAAGCAAGTGTTCATTAACCTGCTGAAGAACGGCATCGAATCGATGCCCAAGGGCGGCAAGCTGCATATCAAGACCGAGAACGTCCATGACCACAAGATTCGGATCTTGTTCATCGACGAAGGCATCGGCATTCCGAAGGAAACGCTCGCCCGGCTCGGCGAACCGTTCTATACGACGAAGGAGAAGGGCACCGGCCTCGGCCTCATGATCTGTTACCAAATCATCGAAAACCTGCAGGGCACGCTCCGCTTCGCGAGCGAATCCGGTCTCGGCACGTCGGTCGAGATCATTCTGCCGGCGTACCATCAGCTCGAGCCGATCGACGAATTTACGGTATTGGTATAATAGGAAAAGCCGTCCTCGACTGCGATCCAGTCAGGGACGGCTTTCTTGCGAGGCGGCGTATCTCTGCAACGCGAAAAGGAGAAGGGCGGCTTCCCCCCCCCTTCTCACTCTTCCCCGAGCGTTACCGATAACGAACGGCGATGTCGATCGGATACCGTCCCGCATTGCGGCCGTATAACGCGAGACCGCCGTCCTTCGCTTCCAGCTGTAACGTGAATTTTCGGCTTCGGTTCAGTTGCAGCGCGATCGCGCTCGGAACCACGGCCTTGCACAGATAGCCGTAAGATCCGGCTTCGTCCAGCTTCCTCGACTCCGGCTGGTAATGCCACGACAGGACGCCTCGGCTGTCCGCCGGATCGTCGGGCAGGACGAACGTCTCGATCGGGACGCCGTCGATGCGGACGATGACCGTCGATTCGTGCCGTTCCGCGTCGGTCATATAGTACGTGTTCGGGTTGCGCTCCGTGTCCGACTTCGCGCCGTGCATGAACGAAAGATCCGGACGCTTATACTCCCCGCCTTCGGTATTGCGGGTCAGCAGACGCTTGGCTCCGGCTTCGAACATAATCTCGATCTCGCCGATGGCCGCTTGTTCGTCGACGCCGGGAAGCTCGATGTCGTAGACGAATCGTCCGGACGCCCCCCCGTTCGCCTTCTGTCCCTGGATGGCGTTCCATTGATAAGGAAAGCTGTGTTCCGAGAAGCCGGCGACGGGCACGCCGACGATCCCCCCGTCCGCGTCGTACGTGCCGTGCGGCGCGCCGCTGCGAACGTCGAACGTCGTGAAGTTGCGCGTCACCGTTTCTCCGTTCGGCGCCAGCAGCCGGATCGCGAGCACCGCGACCGCATCCTGATTCGGCAGCGCGACCTGCAGCGGAGCGAGCGGCGATACGCCGTAGCCGTTCCAATCCAGCGCGACGCTGCCCTGCGCCGCGACGATCCGGTCCCCCAGGTTGTCGTACCACAGCTCCCAAGCAAGCGATAAGCGTTGGCCGAAATACCGATCCGAGAAGCTCGATCGGAGCAGGGGAACCGATACGGTCGATCCGGCTTCCGCGGTCGCGCAAGGCGGCGCATCGATGACGATGAAGTCCGGCGAATGCAAGTCCGCGATCGTCATGCCCGGAACGAACCACTCGTAACCGAATTTCTTGTCCTGCCCGTCCAGACGGTAGTACCCGTTGAACTCGTTGACGACGTCGCGGAATTCGGTGAATACGAAGCCGCACATCTTGTCGTGACGCCGGAACTCGTTCAACATATACCGATAATGCCAAGCCAGGTCGCTGTCGCCCGCGCCGCCGTCGATGCCCCACACGTTGCCGCATTCGCTGTTCATGAGCGGCGCGTCGGACTGCGCGTTGCCGCCGATATAATTAAACGCGGAGCCCGGGAACGTCTTCTCGACGACTTCGGCGACGTGCTTCCGAACTTCTTCGTAGCCGTTAATATAGAAATGCCAAGTATTGATATCCGTCTCGACATGATCCCAATTGCAAGGCGAGTTGTCTTCGACGATCCGCGTCGGGTCGAGCCCTTTCGCCCAACGGTATATCGTTCGCACCCACTCCTGAGTTCCGGGCAAATAATGGTTCGGATGAAGCTGATCGCTCGTGAGGCTCGACGCCTGGCTGTTCGTCTTCAGCCCCCACGTTTCGTTAAACATGACCCACGAGAAAATCGAAGGGTGGTTGAAGTCCCGGTCGATAATTTCCTTGGCTTCGCGCTCGTATGCGGCGCGAGCTCCTTCGTCCGGGTTCCCCCAGAAGCAAGGCATATCCTCCATCACGAGAATGCCGAGCTTGTCGGCCCAATACAGCTTGCGCGGTTCTTCCGGCTTGATATGAATCCGGACGAAATTCAAACCTAGTCGCTTCATTAACGATATTTCGTCCTGCATCTCCTCGTCGGACGGATACGTAAAATACCCCGTCGGATGGTACGATTGATCCAGCGTGCCGTTCAGGTACACCGGCTTCCCGTTCAGCGTGATCCACCGATAGCCTCGGTCGCCGAACAGCGCCGTGCCGATCTCCCGAATCCCGAAGTAGGTGTGTACGAGGTCGCAGCCGCCCGCGCCGTCCAGGCGCAGCTCGCCGAAGTACAAATGCGGGGTTTCCGGCGACCATAGCAGCGGCTCCGCGACCGTGAACGACGTCCGAACCTCGTTCTCTCCTTCCGCCAACTCGAGCTCGACCCGATGCCGTACCGCGCCTTCCGCGAACGCGAACGACAGCGTCGAAGCGCCCGCTTGATGCGAGACGATCGTCGCCGCTACGTCGATCCTTCCGTCCATCCGGGTCGTGAATTTCGCGCCGAGCAAATACGATTGCGGACGCGCTTCCAGCCATACCGGCTGCCAGATGCCGCGAATTTCCCCGTAGCCTTGTTTTCCCCTCGCTTGATAATCGTGATCGAAGTCTTCCGCCCGCACGACGATGCGGTTCGCCGCGTTCGCCTTCCATGCGTCCGTCACGTCGAACTCGAAGGCGCCGTAGCCGCCGGAATGCGTTCCGATATGAATCTCGTTGATCCATACGTCGCATGTATAGTCTACCGCGCCGAAGCGAAGGAACAGCCGATCCTTCTCGTTCGCCGGCTCCCACTCCACGTCGCGGCGGTACCAGCCGATGCCCTTCTCGTCGCTTCCGATGCCCGACAAGGGGCTAGCCCATGAGAAGGGAACCGCGATCGCGGCTTCGAACGACGAAGCGGCTTCCCCGAACCATCGCTTAGTTCTCCCTAAATCCTCGGGATCGAACCGGAACGCCCATTCGCCGTTCAAGTTCAACCATTCGTCGCGTTGCCAGTCGGGACGCGGATATTCCGGCCGCGGAAGCTGCTTGCTTCCTTTGCTTACCGTTCCAATCGTCAAGAGACGCACAACCTTTCTCCCCGTGTAATCGCCTTCAAGAATGATATTAACATTGACATATGGATATTACAATGTACATATTAATTTTATAATATTAAGTTTGGCACCGTCGTTTCATGGCGGCGCAGTACATTTTTACAATAGGCTCGAATCCCTGTACACTATATGAAACGAAAACTGCGTTCGGAAGGAATATGGATCATGAGCGAGTCCAAACAAGACATTATGCGGTTTCCCCCGTCGAAAATAACGGATGTCGCGAAGGCGCTGTCGGGCGATCTGCGCGTGCGCATCCTGGAGGCGCTCGGCGACACCCAGCTGAGCGTCACCCAGTTGGCGGAAGCGCTCGGCGTCGCTCAACCCACCGTCTCGATCAACATCCAAATCTTAGAACAAGCGGGACTGGTCGTCACCGCCCAAGGCTCCAATCGCGAGAAGCTTTGCTCGGTCTCCTGCCGCTCCATCTTGTTGGAATTGCCGTCCAGACCCGGGGACGGTCTTCACAAGACCGAGGAAATTCGTATGCCGATCGGAATGTACTCGCTCTGCTCCGTGCAGCCGCCTTGCGGGATGGCGAATCGGGACGGGCTGATCATCGGCTCGACGGACGATCCTCGGGCGTTCTATATGCCGGAGCGGACCGATGCGGCGCTGCTTTGGTTTTCCGGGGCCGGTTACGTCGAATACCGCTTCCCCAATCCGATGCCCCCCGGCGTCTCGATCGACGAATTGCGGCTTCGCGCGGAGCTGTGCTCGGAGGCGCCGTCCTTCCGTATGGACTATCCGTCGGATATTACCGTCTTCGTCAACGATCTGCCGATCGGCACGTGGACCAGTCCCGGCGATTTCGGCGACCGCAAGGGCAAGCTTACGCCGGACCGATGGACGAGCGGCACCGAATACGGCGTATTGACCGAATGGAGCGTGAGGGCCGACGGCAGCTACGTCAACGGCGCGCGCGCGGCGGCGACGACCCTCGAACGGCTCTCTCTGAAATACAATCAGCCGATTCGGCTGCGGTTCGAGATTCGGGAGGACGCGGACAACCGGAGGGGCATCAACCTATTCGGCTCGGCATTCGGAGATCATCCGCAGGACATCGTGTTGTCCTTCATCCGCTTCAAGGAGCATCAAGAGGGGAAGGAATCTTAACCACCTTCCCAAGGAATAAAAAAAAGCAGCACCGGAAACCGGTGCTACTTCAGCGCGTCGAGCAGTTCTTCGTGTATGCGTCCGTTCGTCGCGGCGACGTCTCGAACTTGCAGTCCGTACGGCGTGCCGTCGATGTCCGTGATCCGTCCGCCGGCTTCTTGCACGAGCAGCATGCCCGCCGCGATGTCCCATGCGTTCAGATTGGCTTCCCAGAAGCCGCTCAACCGCCCGGCCGCGACGTACGCGAGATGGAGCGCCGCGGAACCGGCGGAGCGCACGTTGCGCACCCTCGGCGCGACCGCCTCGATCTGTCTCAGCGCGAGCGGCAGCACCCGCTCGCGGTCGGTCGGGAAGCCGGTCGCGACCAAGCTGTCCTCGAGCCGCTCCTCCGGCGAGACGGACATGCGCTTGCCGTGGACGTACGCGCCCTTGCCCTTCTCGGCGACGAACAGCTCGTCGCGCGACGGGTCGTAGACGACGCCGACGATCACTTCGCCCCGATGGGCCAGCGCGATCGAAACCGAGAAGAACGGCAGGCCGTGCACGAAATTCGTCGTGCCGTCGATCGGGTCGACGATCCACACGTACTCTTCGTCCTTCATCGCTTCAAGCGCCAAGCGGGACGCTTCCGCTCCCGGCTCGACGCCTTCTTCTCCAAGAATGGCGTGCGTCGGGAAATACGTGCGGATGATCTTGCGGATCAAGATTTCCGTCCCCTTATCGACTTCGGTCACCAAGTCGTGCAGCGACGTCTTTACCTGTACGTTCAGCGATTGGCCGAGCTTGCTCTTCATATATTCCCCCGCCTTGGACGCCATGTTGACGGCGACGGCGGTGAACGATTTCCCGGTGACGGTATAGGTCTCCCGTTCGTAATTGTTCATTCGTCCTCTTCTCTCTCCTCGCAAAACCATGCTTATCCCTATTATACGCCGAAAGTCGTAGATTCGTTTCGTCCTATCGCCCTCTACGAGAAAAAGGTTCGCCGCCTAAAAGACGACGAACCGTCCTAGAATGTAGCTTCGTAAGATTATACGCCGACGATGTTGTACCCGTTATCGACGTAGATCACTTCGCCCGTAATGCCGCGGGACAGATGGCTCATCAGGAACATCGCCGTATCGCCCACTTCCGCTTGCTCGGTCGTCCGGCGCAGCGGCGCCTTCTCTTCGACCTGCTTCAGGATCGTGTTGAAGCCGCTGATGCCCTTGGCCGCGAGCGTGCGGATCGGGCCGGCGGAAATCGCGTTCACGCGAATGTTGCTCGGGCCGAGGTCGGCCGCCAGGTATCGGACGCTCGCCTCCAACGCCGCCTTCGCGACGCCCATGACGTTATAGTTCTTCATCGCGCGTTCCGCGCCGAGATACGTCATCGTCATGATGCTGCCGCCCTCCGTCATTAGCGGGTGCATGCGCTGCGCTACCGCCACCAGCGAGTAAGCGCTGATATCGTGGGCGAGGGCGAAGCCGGCCCGGGACGTGTCGACGTACATCCCCTCCAGCTCCTCCGTCTTCGCGAAGGCGATGCTGTGCACGAGACCGTGCAGCACGCCGCAGCTTTCCTTCACGAGCGCGGAGAGGGTATCGATTTCTTCGTCGACCGTCACGTTGCAAGGCAGCACCGTCGATCCCGGAATCGTGTCCGCGAGCTTCTTGACGCGTTCTTCGACGCGTTCGTTCTCATATGTAAAGATGAGCCGAGCCCCTTGCCCGGCCAACGACTGCGCGATCGCCCAAGCGATGCTTCGGTCGTTCGCGACGCCCATGACGAGAATATTTTTGCCGTTCAATAGAGGTTCCATTCCGGTTCGACTCCCTTTCGTGTACAAGCTTATTCCCGACTTCCAACGTAACCCAAGTTCTAGGGAAAAGCAAGAATGAAACGTGTCGAATCTCCGGAATTTTTCGACTTCGCCCGCGTGAATTACAGCTCTACCGACGCGCCGTCGATCCGCCGGACGCCGGGCTTCGCCGCGATGTCCCGAACGAGGCGGAACAAGGCGTCGTCTTTTTTCTTCGCCTCGATCATAACGTCCAGGCGCGGCGTCGTCGAGGCGACGCTTGCCGCGAAAGCGTGGAACGCATCGACGTCGACGTAATCGGCGTGGCCTCGCGGATCGCTCTCGCTCTTCGGGCTCGAAACGTGGATTTTCGGGACGAGCAGCTCGTCCTCCTCGGCCGCGACGGCGACGGCGGCGCCTCCGCTCCCTTCCGGCTCTCCGCCCCCGAAGCCGGCTAACGCCGAGACCGCTCCGCGGGATGCGGCGAAGCGTTCCTTTTCCGCGGCCCACGTGCCCTGGATGTCCCCCCATAACGATTCGATCGTCTCCCCGTCGTTGTTGACCGCGTGGTGATGAATGTCGAGTACCATCGGCACGCCTACGGCCTTGCAAGCCTCCAGCGTCTCCCGGGCGGTGAACGTCTTGTCGTCGTTCTCGAGCGTGATCCGGCGGCGAAGCCGTTCCGGAAGGGCGGCGAATTGACGCACGAACCGTTCGTACGCTTTGGGCTTGTCGCCGTACGTCCCGCCGATATGAATGTTGCACTTATAGCGCTCGTCGAGCCCCATCCGCTCGAGCATGGCGACGTGCCATTCAAGATCTTGGATCGACTTCGCGAGCACGTCCTTGCGCGGGGTGCTCAGCACCGTGAAGTGGTCGGGGTGGAAGCTGAGCCGCATCCCGTTCGCCTTGGCGTAGTCGCCGAGGGCGCGGAAGTCCGGCTCCAGAACGGCAAGCGGATTCCAGCCCTCCAGCAGCTCGTGCGTCAGGAGCGGTACGAGCTTGGAGGAGAGTCGATACAGCTTGATCCGCTCGCCGCGGTTATGTTTCAAGAGCCGAAGCGTGTTATGCAAATTTTCGGCGGCGATGCGCTCCAGCTTGCGGACGGCGGCTTCGCGGTCGGCGAGCTTCTGGAACTGCGTCGCCGTCATCGTCTTCGAAGGGGACGCGTTCTTGATGTGGACCGACATCGCCACGTAGCCGAAACGGATGATCATGGCAACGGCGCCTCCTTGGTATCGCGGCTTATGCGGAGTTTCGCTTAGGGTGCCCGGCCGACGACCGAACCAACCGCGCGCTCGAAAATAAGAAGCGCCGCCTGAAGGCGACGCGCGTCTATTCGTCCGTACCGTACTTCGGGTTCCTTCGCTCCTCCCGCCGTTCGACCGCGAGCCGGATCAGCTCGTCGAGCAGCTCGCGGTACGCGAGACCGCTCTCCTTCCACAGCTTCGGATACATGGAGAACGGCGTCAACCCCGGCAGCGTGTTGATTTCGTTGACGAGCAGCTTCCCGTCGTCGCGCCTCAAGAAGAAGTCGACGTGCGACAAGCCCGAGCCGTCGATCGCTTGGAACGCGCGTACGGCCAACTCCTGCGCTTCCTGCACGGTCTCGAGCGGCAGGTCCGCCGGAATCGTCATAACGGACTTGCCGTCCACGTATTTCGCCTTGTAATCCAAGGCGCCGGCCGTCGCGACGACCTCTCCCGGAACGGAAGCGCGAGGCGCCTCGTTGCCGAGCACGCTCACTTCGATCTCGCGGGCGTCCACGAACTCCTCCACGATCACCTTCCTGTCGTACAAGAACGCCTCGCGAACCGCCTCGATCAGCTCTTCGCGGTTCCGCGCCTTGGACATTCCGACGCACGCGCCAAGATTCGCGGGCTTGACGAAGCACGGGTAGCCGAGAGACATCTCGATTTCCATGAGATAGAAGGAGCGGTCCCGCTCCCACTGCTTGCGCGTGAAATAACGATACACGCATTGCGGCAGCCCCACGGACGCGAACATCTTCTTCATGGCGACCTTATCCATGCCGACCGCCGAAGCGAGCACGCCCGCGCCGACGTACGGAACGTCCAGCATCTCGAGCAGTCCTTGGACCGCCCCGTCTTCCCCGAGCGTGCCGTGCAGCAGCGGGAACGCGACGTCCATCTTGGGTGCGGCGCCGGCCGCCGCGGGCGCGCCGGAGACGACGACGGGCTTCGGCTCGGACGCCGACGAATCCGCCGTCCCCGACAGGGGCGGCGCCGGCGGGGGTTCTCCCGATGCCGGCGAACCGAACAGCGCCGCCCATGCCTCCGCGTTCACGCCGGCGGCGCCGCCCTGCTCGAACGTCAGCCGCTTGTTGTCGTCGATCGGGGCGAGCACTTGCGCGCCCATGCGCCATTCGCCGGTCTTCGAAATATAAATCGGGTACACCTCGTATTTATCGAAGTCGATTTCGCCGATGACCGCCTTCGCCGTCGACAGCGACGCGTCGTGTTCCCCCGATTTCCCCCCGTATATAATGCCGATTCGAGTCTTCTTTTTCATGGAAACCTCCGTCGCGCATGAATTGGCGCGCGTTCAGAATCGATCCCGAATCCGGAAAAACCGGTAGTCGGTCCGATCCGTCCACGCATAGGAATCCCGGTAATCCCAGTACCGGGCGCGGCTGTTCGTCGTATGCGCGTTCACGAGCGGCATGCCCGAGCCGTCCGCCCCGGTGACGATCGCGCTGTGCTCGAACCGCCCGTCGCCGTCGAAGTCGTAGCAAATCACGTCGCCGATCGCAAGATCCTCCGGCGCCGGGACCCGGTCCGCCGCCAGCCCCTCGTTGCGGCCCCCCATCAAATACCAATGCAGCGCGTGCGCCACGCTCCAGCTATAACTCCAATGCTCGCGGCTGCCGGATCGGCCTCGGTACCACCAGCCCGATTCCCGGCCGGCGGAGTAGGCCATGGGCGCCCCGCCGGCGTACAGACACTGAGACACGTAATTCGTGCAATCGACGTCGAAGTGGATGAACTGCGGATTCGGCTCGTTCCAATGCCGCTCCGCGTAATCGCGGGCCGCCTCCCGATCGTAGAGACTCGCGCGCTCCCATCCTTCCGAATACGAGCGCACCAGCACCCGTTCGTTCAGGAACGGCGCGGTTCGCGCGCCGGGGGCGCCGGCGTCGCCGAATCCGCTCGCGGGGCCGCCGGCGTGCCGTTCTTGCACGATCGGCTCCGCCCGCACCACCGCCCAAGCGCCGCCTTCGGTGCGCTGAAGCGTCACCCGCTCCCGATCGACGCGTTCCTCCGCATGCTCGACGCCTCTTGTCCGAACGTACACCGTCCGGCGAAGCTCGAGATCGGCGACGACCTCGCGCTCCCGCTCCCGTTCGCGACGGACGATCAATCGCGTATCGCATCCGAGCGGCTTCGCCCCCCGATCGGCGTACGACGCCGCGAGACGCCGAAGGCGGGCCCGCTCCGCGGGAAGAAGCGTCTCGTCGGCGACCGGCTCCGTCTCCCTCGCGTTGGCGGCGCTGACATATTCAAACAATGCGGGCTTCCAAGACATGAAAGGGCCTCCTCCGAGAAAAATTATATGAATGGGGAACCCGAACGCACCGTGCTGTACCGATATGTATATGCGTCCGCTCGCTCCCGCATGAGGCAAATTTAGCCCTTTACCAACGCGGTCTTAGAAGCTATACTAAATGTAGTTGCAATAATGAAATCGAGTTTCATACTGTGAAACACAAGGTTTCGTGAACGCATCATCATTCGAGAGAGAGGATGGGGCGCAATTATGGCTAAACGCGACCATTACGCGGTACGCAAGACGCTCGCGGTAGGAAGCAACCAGTACCGCTACTACTCGCTGAGCGATTTGGAATCGAAGTTCGAGGGCGTCTCGAAGCTTCCGTTCTCCATCAAGGTGTTGCTCGAGGCGGCGATCCGCCAATTCGACGGCCGCGCCATCACGGAAGAGCACGTCGCGCAAATCGCGAACTGGGCTTCCAACAAAGACGACAATAAAGAAATTCCGTTCATCCCGTCCCGGATCGTACTGCAGGACTTCACGGGCGTGCCCGTCGTCGTCGACCTCGCGGCGATGCGCGACACCGTCAAGAAGAAGGGCGGCGATCCGAAGAAGATCAACCCCCTCGTTCCCGTCGACCTCGTCATCGACCACTCGGTCATGGTCGACGCGTTCGGCACGACGAAAGCCCTCGAATACAACCAGAAGGTCGAATTCGAGCGCAACGAAGAACGGTACCGGTTCCTGCGCTGGGCCCAAACCGCGTTCGATAACTTCCGCGCGGTGCCTCCGGGCACGGGGATCGTCCATCAAGTTAACCTCGAGTACCTCGCGTCCGTCGCGGCGACCAAGAAGGTCGACGGCGACACCGAAGTATTCCCGGACTCCTTGGTCGGTACGGATTCCCACACGACGATGATCAACGGTCTCGGCGTCGTCGGCTGGGGCGTCGGCGGCATCGAAGCGGAAGCCGGCATGCTCGGCCAACCGCTATATTTCGTAACCCCCGACGTCATCGGCTTCAAGCTGACGGGCAAGCTCGCGGAAGGCGCGACGGCGACCGACCTCGCCCTCACCGTCACGCAGATGCTCCGGAAGAAAGGCGTCGTCGGCAAGTTCGTAGAATTCTACGGCTCCGGCCTTAGCTCCATCACGCTCGCGGACCGCGCGACGGTCGCGAACATGGCGCCGGAATACGGCGCGACGATCGGCTTCTTCCCGGTCGACGCCGAGACGCTGAACTACCTGCGCGGCACGGCTCGCTCCGAAGAACAAGTCGCTCTCGTGGAAGCTTACTACAAGGCGCAAGGCATGTTCCGTACGGACAGCACGCCGGATCCGGTGTTCACCGATACGATCGAACTCGACCTCGGCAGCGTCGTTCCGTCGCTCGCGGGCCCGAAGCGTCCGCAAGACCGGATCGAGCTGACGGCGATGAAGGAAACGTATAACAACATCGTCCGCACGCCGGTCGACAAGGGCGGCTACGGCCTCAGCGAAGAGAAGTTGGCCGAAGTCGTCGACGTGAAGCACGAGGACGGCTCCGTCTCCAAGATGAAGAACGGCGCGGTCGTCATCGCGGCGATCACGTCCTGCACGAACACGTCCAACCCGAGCGTTATGGTCGGCGCGGGCTTGCTCGCGAAAAAAGCGGTCGAGCGCGGCCTCACGAAGCCGGGTTACGTGAAGAGCTCCTTGACGCCGGGTTCCCTCGTCGTTACGGAGTACCTGAAGAACGCGGGTCTCGTCGAGCCGCTCGAAGCGCTCGGCTTCCACGTTGCAGGCTACGGCTGCGCGACGTGTATCGGCAACTCCGGCCCGCTGCCGGACGAAGTGCAAGCCGCGATTACGGATAACGACCTGACGGTCGCATCGGTCCTCTCCGGCAACCGGAACTTCGAAGGCCGCGTGCATCCGGCCGTCAAAGCGAACTACTTGGCGTCGCCGCCGCTCGTCGTCGCTTACGCGCTCGCGGGCACGGTCGACATCGACCTGAGCTCCGAGCCGATCGGCACCGACAAGAACGGCCAACCGGTCTACCTGAAGGAGATCTGGCCGTCCTCGAAGGAAATCATGGACACGATCAACGACGCCATGAACCCGGGCATCTATGCCTCGAAGTACAGCGACGTCTTCCGCGCGAATCCGCGTTGGAACGAAATTCCGGTCGCCGAAGGCGAATTGTACGAGTGGGACGACAACTCGACGTACATCCAGAACCCGCCGTTCTTCGAGAACCTCAGCGAGCAGCTGGACGACATCCAAGGGATTCGCGGCGCGAAGACGCTGGCGCTGATGGGCGACTCCGTCACGACGGACCATATTTCCCCGGCCGGCAGCATCAAGGTCGATTCGCCTGCGGGCAAATACCTTATCGAGCACGGCGTGAAGAAGGATGACTTCAACTCGTACGGCTCGCGCCGCGGCAACCACGAAGTCATGATGCGCGGCACGTTCGCGAACATCCGTATCCGGAACCAAGTGGCGCCGGGCACGGAAGGCGGCGTAACGAAGTACTTGCCAACGGGCGAAGTCATGCCGATCTATGACGCCGCGATGAAATATCAAGCGGACGGAACGCCGACGGTCGTTATCGCCGGTAAGGAATACGGCACCGGCTCCTCCCGCGACTGGGCGGCGAAGGGCACGTTCCTCCTCGGCGCGAAGGCGGTCATCGCGGAGAGCTTCGAGCGGATTCACCGCTCCAACCTCGTCGGCATGGGCGTACTTCCGCTCCAGTTCGTCGAAGGGCAAAGCTGGAAGACGCTCGGCCTCGACGGTACGGAGACGTTCGAGATCGCCGGCCTGAACAACGACGTGACGCCTGGCCAGACGGTGACGGTGGACGTAACTCGCGCGGACGGCTCCTCCTTCGCGTTCGATGCGATCGTGCGCCTCGACTCCATGGTCGACGTCGACTACTACCGCAACGGCGGCATCCTGCAGACGGTTCTTCGTCAGCTGATGGCGTAATATCTAAAGTACAAGACACGCCCTGCGTTCAGCGGCCTCGCTGCTCGCAGGGTTGTTTTTTCGCCATTATATTCCTTGATAGTTATATAACTGAATGGTAATATATAATGCATGAAGAACAATACGTTATTCGAAATGTTGGCCGAACCGAACCGCCGCGCCATTCTCGAACGGTTACGGCGGAAGGAGCATACGGTCGGCGAGTTGGTCGCGGCGTCCGGCCTTAGTCAACCCGGCGTCTCCAAGCATCTGCGCTTGATGCGAGAGGCGGGCCTCGTCGTCGTGCGCCGTTCAGGCCGGGAGCAGCTTTACAGCCTGCGGCCCGAGCCGCTGCGCGAACTGGACGATTGGCTGCAGCCGTACCGACGCTTCTGGTCCTCCAAGCTGGATCGACTCGAGCGAAGCTTGGACGAAGAAGCCGCCGGTCCGGCATCCATCGACAAGGACAAGGAGTGAAGGGATTGTTAGCGAAAATTACGAAAACCGAATCCGGTCACCTGGCCGAATTCAAGAGAACGCTGAAGCACCCGCCGGAACGGGTATGGGCGATGCTGACCGTCAACGAAAAACTGTCGACCTGGTTTTCCGAGCTGCGAATCGAGGACCTTCGCGAGGGAGGCACGATCTCGTTCGACCTAGGCGACGGGACGTTCGAGGAAATGAAGATCCTCGAATTGAAGCCCTTCTCGGCGCTCGAATACACTTGGGGGAACGATCGGGTGAGGTTCGAGCTGTCGCCCGCGGCGGACGGCGGCACTTCTCTGACGCTGAAGGAATTCATCGGCGAGGTCAACGCCCACACACCGAGAGATCTCGCGGGCTGGGACGTATGCCTCGACGTCGTCGAAGCGCTCCTCGACGACCGCGACTTCGGCGACCGCAAGACGGCGTGGGAGCCGAAATACGAAGCCTACAAGCGAGCGTTGGAGGGCTAGAGCCGCTGCGTCGCCCGCATGCCCCGGCGATCGCCGGGGCGTGCGCAAGCTTAATTCGCCATTGCCCGATTTTTAATATTGCCCGTTCGGTTGATCTTTACCTCGACGCGAATATCCTTCAACGACTCCGGCGTAAGCTCGAGTCCCCCTTGGCTCCGAAGGCTCTTCCACTCCCGGTTTTTCTGCCGATACATAGCGGGCTCCAGCCGAAGCAAGTCCGCGTCTCGTTTCAGCCCCTCGTCGTACAAGCGACGAATCTGCTTCCGAACCTTCTCCTCCGCTTCCTTCTCCATCTCCGATTCCGTCTTGGGGGCCATCGACAGAATGAGCGCACCCGACAGTTTCACGTCGAGGGAGAACTCCGCCCTTCCGTTCCGGACCCGAGGATGAACGATCGTTTTCGGGTTTTCCAGAACGACGGCGGACTGGATCTCTCCCCCCGAATACAAAATCAGCGGCCCCCGATACGACTCCGGTTCGATCCAAGACAGCCCCTGTAAGTCATCTAGATTATACCGCCCCAGCAGCTTATGCTCTTTCATGGCGAACGCGCCGTCGACCATAAGCATTTCCTGAGGCCGATCGCCTTTTTTCCAACGGTTTTCCGATAAAGCGATTGAAGGGAGGAGCACCGTGCGACCCGGCTCTTGCATCTCCAACGTAAACCTGCGAATGCTCATCGGCCGGACGACGGACATCTGCTTGTACGTTTCCAGCGGTTGGTGCAGAACGGATACGGCCGGCGAAAAGGTAAAGATCGACGAAGTGCTGAAGATCTTGTCGATGGGCTTCGAGGTCCCGAAGAGCCATGGCGTATACCGGAGCTCGTAGTACCTGCCTTGAAACTCGTACACCTGCTTCATCGCGTCGCCGTCCTTCAGCACCTTCTCGCCGATCACGACGGCGTTAACATGCCCGTAGAAGATCCGGAGCTGCGAGGTGTGGTACAAATCTTCGATCGCGTTGATGAGGGTACGGCCCCGGCCGATGCCTACCCAAGCCTGCGCCTGTCCCGATTTCCCCGACTCGGACTTCGCGACGGAGGCGAAATCCAGCATTTGGCCGTACACGACGAATTCGCCGTCTTGAAGATCGTATCCGATCGCGGTTAAATAATTGATCTCCTGCAAGTCTTTAATATCCCAGCAGCCTGTTAGGAGCAAAGGAAGAAGACATAACGTCAACGCCGTCTTCGCGAACCCAAGCATCAGGACCCCCTCTTCTTCTGGCGCGTGCCGTCCACCGTGTCCAGCATGTCCGGACGCTTGTTCTTCTTCACCCAAGGTACTCGACTGAACACCAATATCACGTCTTTCCATGTCACGGGCGACAGCGGCGCAAGGTACGGCAAGCCGAAGGAACTTAACGATGCAAGATAGAGCAGGACGCCCATGATCGATAGCATGTAGCCATACATGCCAAGGAACGAGGAGCAAATCATGATGAAGATGCGGGAGATGCTGACGGCGAAGACGAGCGTCTGGTTGACCAAGGTGAAGCTGGCCACCCCCGTAATCGCCGCGACGACGATCAACGTCGTCGAGGCGAGACCCGCGCGAATGGCCGCTTCGCCCACTACGATCCCCCCGACGACGGCGACGGTCGAGCCGACCGCCTTCGGCAGCCGCTCCCCGGCTTCCCGGAACACCTCGAACATGCCGACCATCAGGAACGCCTCCAACGGACCGGGAAACGGGAGACCGATGCGGGACAATCCGATCGTAGCCAGCAGCGGGTAAGGAAGCTGGTCCACGTTATACGAGGTAGCCGCAATATAAAAACCGGGAAGGAGCAAGGAGATCAGCAGGCCGAAGTATCGGAAGATGAGCCCGAAGCTGGACGCCAAATACGGAAAATACGCGTCTTCGGCGGAACGAAGCATGAAAAACAAATTGCCCGGGGCGATGACGGCCGTCGGCGCTCCGTCGGCGACGACGGCGAAGCGGCCGCGGACGAGCGCATCCACGACGAAATCCGGACGGGTCGTGTAGCTGACCAAGGGAAACAAGGAGTACGAATGATCCGATATCATTTCCTCCAAAGGGCTGCTGCCCATGAGAATATCGACGTCGATCCCTCGCAGCCGCTTGCGGGCTTCCTCGATCGTCTCGGGATTCGCGATATCCGGAATATAGAGCAGCGCAACGCCGGTTTGACTGCGCTTGCCGATCGTGAACCGTTCGCAGCATAAGGAATTGCTGCGGAGCCGCTTCCGAACCAAAGCGACGTTCGTAGCCAACTCTTCCACGAAGGCGTCCCTCGGACCCTTAATCGCCATTTCCGTGCTCGACTCTTGCGGCGGCCGCTGCGGAATGTCGGCGAGATCCATTCCGTAGAGGGTGCCGTACCGTTCGATGTAGATGATCAATTGACCTGAAAACACCTGCCGAAGGAGGTCTTCCTTCTGCAGCCGTTTCACGTCCCATTTGTTTTCCAGCCGCATGCCTCCCTCGGTTTCCGGCAGCAACCGCTCCAACTGCGGAAGCACGATCTCATTGATTTGCATCGTCTTGATCATGCCGTCGCAATACAACAGGTAGACGACCGCGGGGCGTTCCCTCTCCCCCAACTCGTACCGCCTCATCATGAAATCGTCGGTGTCTCGAAACATCTCGCGGATCGAATCCGGCGTCAGATCTCGGTTCGTCTCAGCCATTCATCCTCACCTTCGTCCGCTTAGGGATAAGAACCAAAATAAACAGAACGCCCGCCACGACCGCCCCGAATGCAAGCGAAGACGGCAAATAGACGATCTTCATGAAATCGAGATATTGCGTATCGCTGAAAGGAAGCTCCGCGAGGACGACGAGCGCGACGCAGATCCCCGACAGCCAGACGAGGCTTCGCTTCGCATGCGGCTTCCCGTCCGTAATGAGCTCCACCATCAAATACACCGAAACGGAAATCCGGACGAACGCGCCGGACAGCCACTGATAAATCGACAGAAAGTCTACATGCTGAATGTATCTGCCGAGCGTTACGAGCCTCCACTCTTCGAAGGCGGGATACCTCATATTCGCCGCTTCGAAGGGACCGAACTCGGCGATCGCTCCGGTCGCCGGTCCCAAAATGAGCCCTACCAGGAAGACGCCCAATAACGCGATCTTCCAAAATTTAATTTGCGCCTTCGCTTGATGCTGCAGCAATAGGAGTACGACAAGCTCCGCTAACCCGCCGCCTACGTACACGCTGCCGTCGAGAACGGGGATCCATCCGTGCTCCAATATCGGGGTCAGAAAAATATACTCCTTACGCGGGAGATTCGCGCTCATGACGAAATCCCCGAACGCGATGACGAAGGGAAGCAAGATGCCCGACACGATCGCGATCGACCGAATGCCGAACCGAGCCGCGAAGAAGCACAGCGTCATCAAGGACAAGCTCAGCACGAGCTCCGGCGTTCGGGGCAAGTACGTCCCATGCGACCACGAGATCGTCTCTTTCAACGTAAGGGCCGAGATGCAAAAGAGGTAGAGTAGGAAGAGCAATCGCAGCGGCGCGCTCGCGACCCGTCCGAATCGCTCCTTCACCCACGGCAAGAGCGATTGCTGCCGGGTACGTTTCATAATAAAGCGCAGCGCCGCGATCCACGCCAAATACGGAAGGAGCGCGGCCAATACGCTGATCCATGCGTCCCGCTTCGCTTCTTGCAGCAGCGGGGGCAACACCATAACGTGGTTCATGAGCCCCACGCCCAGCATCATGATGCAGAAGATAGGGAAAATTCCAAGACCCGCAGACTTGTTAGGCATAGAAAAAACCCCTCGACGGTCATAATCGTTGCCGTTATGATCACCAAGGGGCGGAGAAATTACTCATATATGGAATTCTGCGATTATTTCATCATCTTGCCCATGCGTCTCGCGGCCTCGATCACCTGAGGAGCGATCTCCCGCATTTTCTCCGGATCGAGCCGGTTCGACGGCCCCGACACGGCGAGCGCCGCGGCGAGCCGACCGGCGCCGGCGAAGATCGGCGCCGCCACCGCCGCCGCGCCCGGCTCCCGCTCCTCGACGCTCGTCGCGTACCCGAGCGACCGAATATCCTCGAGGCGCCGCAAGAACGCCGCCCGATCGATCGACCCCGGCCAATCCGGTCCGTTCATCAGATTGTCCCGCACGCTCTCGTCCGCGAACGCCAGCAGCACCTTGCTGGACGCGCCCACGTACAGCGGAAGCCGAGCCCCGACCGGCGCCACCCGACGGATCGCTTGCCGGCTCTGCACCGCTTGGATTCGGATCCGTTCGTTCCCCTCGCGGATATAGAGGCTGATCGTCTCGCCGACGAGGTCCCGCAGCCGCTCCAACTCCGGCTGCAGCAGCGTTCCCAGATCGTCCGACTGCCCGGACAGCTGCGCCGACAGCTCCCATACCCGGAAGCCGAGACGGTACTTCTCCGTCGCCGCGTCGCGGACGAGGAAGCCCTTGCCCTCGAGCGAAGCGAGCAGCCGGTGGACGGTGCTCTTATGCAAGCCGACCTGCTCGGCGATTTCCGTCAACCCGAGACTCGTATGTTCGGTGAATACCAATAAAATATCCAAGGCGCGCTCGACCGCGCGAACCGTCATTTTCCCGTCTTCCATCCGTTCTGCCTCCATCGCTGCACTCGCATTGTTCCGTGGAGTGAAACTCATTTTCATATTATAAGTATACCACGTGAAACCGCTCCGTAAAGACGTCTTTCCGATCCCTTCGCCTCCGCCTTCCGGACCGGGCCGAATGTTACAGCCGCTTTACAATCGTCTTACAATTCCGGCAAATCCGTTGACCCTCGGTCGGGCCTTCCCTTACTATAAAGTTAACAGCATGAATCAAGGGGGTCGGCCCGATGGAACCTATCGCAACGACGACAATGCCTCTTTCCGCCAACACATACGAAAGCGCTTCCAGTGCGCTTCCGGGTACATACGGCTCTTTACCGCTCGGTCATCCCGGCCGACGCCGCAAGAGTCTATGGGCCTCCGTCGCCGGACTCGCCCTCGCCGTCGTCATCTTGGCGGCCGTCGGCGTCGTCGCGTTGTACGCCTACATCGCCTGGGTGCTCGCGCGTCCGACCGTCGCTCCGCTGCAATCCGACCCGCTCCAGGCGGCCGGCATGGCCTATGAAGACATCGCCTTCCTGTCGGATAACGGAGCGCACCGTCTGGACGGCTGGTACATCCCTGCGTCGACCCCTTCCGGAAAAACCGTCGTCTTCTCCCACGGCTACGGCGGCAATCGCGAAGAAATTTGGGTGCCGATCTACGAGCTTGCCCGCCTCGCGCACGATCAAGGCTTCAACGCCATCATGTTCGATTACGGCTACGTCTATAACAGCGACCGGGTCGTGACCGGCGGCGCGAAGGAATCGAGCGATCTGCTCGGCGCCGTACGATACGCGCGCGAACGCGGCGCCGACGAGGTCGTCGTCTGGGGCTTCTCCATGGGAGCCGGCACGGCGCTCCAAGCGGCGCTCCGCACGGACGACATCGACGCCATGATTCTCGACAGCACGTTCGTGCTCGAGCCGGATACGCTGTACCATAACCTGAAGCAGTACGCGGATCTGCCGCGGGAGCCGTCCCTTACGCTGCTGCGGTGGCTGTATCCGCTTATGAACGGCTCCGGCCTCGGCGAAGTGCCGTATCAGCGAATCAAGAGCACCGCGTACGACATCCCGACGCTTATGATTCATGGTACGCTCGACGAACGATCGCCGTACGAAATCATTCGCGACATCGCCTTGAACCAGACGGCCGCGAACGAACGATCCGAGTTCTGGCTCGTCACGAACGCGACGCACGAGCTCGTCTACCGGAAGGACAAAGCCGAGTACGCCGCGCGCGCGACGTCGTTCCTGAGCCGAGTGACGGAGCCGCCGCTCGCGACCGGCTCGTTGCGACAATGACCGGAATATCGACGGAAAAATGCGGGATGCTAATTCCATTATTGTGGAATGGTGGCATCCCCCGATGGAGAAAGAGCGAACGATCGATTTGATCGATCGAAATACCGCCGCGATCGAAGCTTTGATTCGAGTAAAGATCGACATTTGGCAGGAGCGCGTCCTCTTTACAGACCTGTGGTGGCTCGGAGTCGGCCTATCCGTCGTCCCCTGGATCGTATGGTACCTTGTGCGAAAGAAGTCTAGTACCGACCGTCTGTTCTATGCCGCCCTATTTGTCGCGGTCGTCTCTCTGACGCTGGACGTATTAGGCGATCAATTCGGAATTTGGCATTATCGGTTCAACGTCATCCCGGTCCTTCCCACCTATCTGCCATGGGATCTTACGCTGATGCCGGTAACCGTTCTCCTGCTGCTTCAGGCGAAGCCGAGCGCGAATCCTTATGCGAAAGCGATCTTCTTCGCTCTGCTCGCTTCGTTCGTCGGCGAGCCATTGTTCGATTGGCTGGATATCTATCACCCCAAGAATTGGCGATACGTCTACTCTGTCCCGATCCAGTTTCTCATCTATCTAGGAGCCCACGCCGCGAGCCGAAGGAGCGCCTTCGAGCCGTTAGCGTAGCGTTGCCCGCGCACGAGAAGGGTATAACACGACGTTCAAAAAGGCGAACGTAAACTCCTTCACGTGGTAAAATGGAAGTACCGCCGACCATACTCGCCCATAATCAAGCAAGCGGCAGTAGGCCAAAACAAGAAAACGGTCGGTCAGGAATAGCTCCCGATCGACCGCTTTCTTGTTTTCATTGAGGAACTACTCTCCGTTAGTGGATTTTTATCCGCTTATGGGACAGCCCCTTCGTCTTCTCCGACCGCTTTATCGAATCAAGGACAGAAATTCCGCCCGCAGCGCCGCATCGGTCCGGAACCGTCCGCGCACCGCCGACGTCACCGTCTTCGCCCCCGGCTTCTTCACGCCGCGCGCGCACATGCACAGATGCTCGCCTTCGACGACGACCATCGTGCCGTGCGGCTGCAGCACCTCCTCGAAGATGTCCGCGATCTGCGACGTAATGCGCTCCTGCACCTGCAGCCTTCGCGCCACCGCCTCGACGAGCCGCGCGAACTTGCTGAGGCCCGCGATGCGCCCGCTAGGAATGTAACCGATATGGACCTCGCCGAAGAACGGAGCCATATGATGCTCGCACTGCGAGTAATAGACGATGTTCTTCACGACGACCAGCTCTTCGTGGCGTTCGTCGAACGTGACGCCGAGCACCTCGCGCGGATCGACCTCGTAGCCGGCGAAGATTTCCTCGTACATCTTGCGAACGCGCTTCGGCGTCTCGACGAGCCCTTCCCGGTCCGGGTCTTCCCCGATCAATCGAAGAATCTCGCGGATATGACCCTCGATAAGCTCTGCGTTCTCGTTCGCGCGCGAGTTGATGTAATGTTTGACATCCGCGTTCGGATTCGTCGGTTCGAATGGGTTCGCGCCCATATTCTCCACCGCCCTTCGTCTTATGGCTTACTTGCGCCGCCGGCCGCCTGCGCCGGGTTGGTTCCGCAGCATCTGCTGCATCTGGTTCATCTGCTTCTGGTTGACGTTGTAGCCCATCTTCTTCGCCATCTCGCGAAGCATGTCCGGATTGTTCTGCATCGCTTCCATCTGCTTGCGCAAGTAATAGACGCCTATGAAGAAGCCCCCGACCAGCCCGGCGACGAGCGTGACGATCGGGATGACGATGTCGTACCAAGCCATAAAGCACCCCACCCAACTTAGGAAAATGTTCGAAAAACTGCTTCCATCATAGCATGGACGCAGGCGCCGATACAAACGGCGGGACCCGATTCGGGCCCCGCCGCGACGATCGCTTTTCGGTTACATCAAGACCGCCTCGATGAACAAGGTCGGATGCTTCGCGAGGTCGAATTCCTTCACCTCGAGCTGATTGTCGTCCTGCTTGACGACGCGGACGACGGGACGGCTCGGCAGCCCGCGATGCTGCCCGACGACGACGCCGACCTCCTTGTTCGTAAGCCGCACGGACGCGCCGGTCGGGTACACCGACACCGTCTTCAAAAACTCGACGAGCACGTCCTTGTCGAGCTGCCGGCCGGCCATAGCCATCATCCGCTCGCACGCCTCGTGCGGCATGATGCGGCGGCCCTTCTCGTCCATGCTCGAGACCAGGTTGTCGTACGTGTTCGCGACCGCCACGATCTTCGCGTAGACGTGAATCGCGTCTCCCCCGAGTCCGCGCGGCAAGCCGGTGCCGTCCACATGCTCGTGATGCTGGAACGCGACGTGCGCGATCAACAAGCTGTACTCCCGCTTCAGCTTCAGCGTCTCGAAGCCCCGCCACGTATGGTGGCGCCGCATGTCGCCGTCGGCGTCGTCCGAAGCCGCGGCGCCGACCTTGCCGATATCGTGCAGCAGCGCGCCGATCGCCAGCTCCTTCATCTGCGTCGGGGTAAAGCTCATGTTCATCCCGACGACCGCCGACATCATGCATACGTTCATCGCGTGGATGTAATCGGCGTTTTCCTTCGAGCGGATGTCGGACAGGTGGACGAGCACGTCCTTGTTCTTCAGAATGTCTTCCAGGAGCGAATCGATCGTCACGCTGACGTTCTTCGTATTGAATTCTTTGCCGGAACGGACGGTTTCGAACACTTCCCCCATCTGCCGGATGACCGCGCGCTTCGTCTCCTCGGAGACGACCTCCGGAATGTCGACGTCGTCGTAATGTTCGTCCTTAATATAAACGAACGTCACGCCGATCCGATTCAGGGTGTTTATCATATAGACGGTCAGCTGCACGCCCTCGCTCAGGAGCACCGCCCCGTTGCTCGAAAAGATCGTCCTGCCCAAATATTGTCCCGGCTCTAACGCCTCGATCGGAACGTATTTCACGTTTGGATTCGCACCTCAAGTCATGCTCGATTCATGTTGCTCGTACCTATCTTATCATGTTTGACGGATGTCATTCATCGCTTTTTGAATCGCGCGTTTCGCTTCCGGATCGGTTTCCCGGTCGCAGGCTTCCCGAAGCGCCTTCGCCGCCTCCGGACCGCCGATGCGACCGAGGGCCCAAGCCGCCGTGCCGCGGATGACCGGCCTTTCGTCTCCGAGAAGCAGTTCCGTTAGATCGGGAACCGCGCTGGCGTCCTTGAAGTTGCCGAGCGCGATAATCGCGTTGCGCTGGATCGGCTTCTTGCCGCGCCAAGCGGCCGAGCTCGCGCCGAAGCGTTCCTTGAACTCCCGGTTGGACATCTTGAGGAGCGGCTTCAGCAGCGGCTTCGCGATGTCCGGGTCCGGCTGCAGCTCCGGATGATGGGTCCAGTTGTAGCCCTTATTCTTCGGGCAGACGACTTGGCACGTGTCGCAGCCGTACAGCCGATTGCCGATCTTCCGCATCAGCTCGTCCTCGACGAAGCCCTTCGTCTGGGTGACGAAGGAGACGCAGCGCGTCGCGTCGAGCTGCCCCTTCCCGACGAGCGCGCCGGTCGGGCACGCGTCCATGCAGATCGTGCAGTCGCCGCAGCTGTCGGTCACTGGCGTATCCGGCGGGAACGGAATGTCCGTGATCATCTCGCCGAGATATACCCAGGAACCGAACTCCGGCGTAATGACGGAGCAGTTGTTGCCGTACCAGCCGATGCCGGCCCGCTCGGCCACGGCCCGATCGACGAGCGCGCCCGTGTCGACCATCGACTCGACGCGGCATTCCGGCACGAGCTCTTTCAGGAACGCTTCGAGCCGCCCCATTCGCTCCCGCAGAATCTTATGATAGTCCTCGCCCCACGCGGCCCGCGCCAGAATGCCGCGATAGGCGCCGGGCTCGGACTTCGGCGGCGACTTCATCTTCGCCGGGTACGCGACAGCGATCGACAAGATCGACCGCGGCTCGCCTCCCGGGAAGCTGTGCCTGGGGTTCACGCGCTTCTCGAGATCGGGCTCTTCGAAGCCGGACTCCCGTCCGGCTTCGCGATGCCGCGTCAGCACGTCGAACAGCTCCGTGAACGGATCCGCCGACGCGAAGCCCAATTTATCGATGCCGAGCTTCGGCGCCTCCTCGAGCAGTCGGCGCTTGACCTCGAGCCATCGGCTCCGTTCCGACACGTCGAAGACCTCCTTTCCTTCCGACCTATAACGAAGACCCGGTCGCTGTCGAAGCGAAGTCCGGGCCGTTAGGGGTCGTTTCTCGTTTTCCATAATTCGTAATACCGCAGCGCTTCCTCGTCCTGGAACGGAGCGTCTCCTTGCTTCATGCGCCGGAGCAGCCCCTCCATCCCTTCCTTGACCTTGCTCTCCACGAGCGAAGGATACTGATATAACGCGCGATGGGTTCGGTATTCCTCTTCGTCCACGATATGGATCGCCCCGTCGGGCAGCTTGATCGCGTCCAGATCGTAATCGATGTACGTCACCGTATTGTCGTAATACGTGAACGGCGAAGCGATATTGCAATAATATCGAACGCCCGTCGACTCGAGCAAAGCCACGATATTGAACCATTGCCCCGGCAGGAAGAACGTCACTCCCGGAACCCTGCTCACCCACTCCTTGCCGTCCGACTCCCGGATGCGCGTGCCGTGGTTAATATACACCCGGAACCGCTCCTTCGCGTGCAGGGGGTGCAGCGCCGATTCCGGAACGGGCCAATTCTCGTACCAGATGCGGTGAATATGGCCGTTATGTTTGAAGCTCTTGATCACCACGTTGTTGTTAGACGACATATGCGAACACCTTCCATGCGCGTAAAGAAACAAAAAGCATATCGGCCTCCGATACGCTTCAACTTTTAATATATGTACCTAACTATATTACAATTACGTGCCCGCCACAATGCTTAGTTTCTTGAACGCCTTCGTGAACGAGTTCATATCGAAGCCGAGCGATTCGAACACGGGCAATACCGGCTCGTTATGCGCGTCCACCGGCACTAGAATCCGGTTCACCTTGCGCTCGACGAAGCGCTCCTGCAGCGCTTGAATCATGGCCTTCCCTACGCCCTTGCGGCGGTGGAACGGATCGACCGCGAGGCGGTAATAATAGCCGTCGTTATTGTCGATCGTGCCGATCACGACGCCGACGATCGTACCCTCGGATTCGGCGATCATGACGAGGCTGCTGTCCCACGACAATTGGCGGGCGAAAGCTTCCATCGAATCGTGAAAGCATTGTTCAGAGAGGGAGTTTTCCATCAGTTGCGTCACTTCGGCATAATCCGACAATTGAAACGAGCGAACGTACATATGCTTCTCTCCCAGCTTTTGCGAAGTCGTAACGCTATAAATACGACAAATTTCAGCATATTCCTTCCCGAATGTTAAAAAAACGTTAAAAAGATATGAATTGTTTGTGATAGCGCTTTATAGGAAGCGTTTACACTGGATTAGATGTATATTCCTTGGAAATTCGAGCATCCTACCCTTGGTTCGATCGATGCGCGGAAGGAGGTGCATAGCATTGGAGGGAACGATACGGCTGCTGCAGCAGCTGTCCGACGTGCCGATCGAGCGCTGGACCGAGGCGGAGCTGCGCCGCGCTCACGATATGCTCAGCGACGCGTCGCCGTGGCTCAACTCGCAGGGCGTCTCGCTCCATCATCAGGTGATCGACGAGCTGAAAGGACGCGAGCGATCGCCGACTTTAGAAACATAAATGTTGATTTATTACACCCATTGGGGGATAATGAACATGATTCTAAATTACATATTATTGGGAGGAATGATTCTCATGCCACACCAATTGCCGCCATTGCCGTACCCGAACAACGCGCTTGAGCCGCACATCGACGCTCAGACGATGGAGATTCACCACGATCGTCACCATGCGACGTACGTGAACAGCTTGAACGCCGCGCTCGAAAAATATCCGGAACTCCAAGACAAGTCCCTCGAAGCGCTGATCTCCGACCTGAACGCCGTTCCGGAAGACATCCGCACCGCGGTTCGCAACCACGGCGGCGGCCACTCCAACCACTCGATCTTCTGGTCGACGATCGGCCCGAACGCGGGCGGCGCGCCGACCGGCGCGATCGCAGCCGCGATCGACAGCGAGCTCGGCGGTTACGAAGCGTTCAAGGAAGCTTTCACGAAGGCGGCTACGACTCGCTTCGGCTCCGGCTGGGCGTGGCTCTCGGTCGACGCGAACGGCAAGCTCGTCGTGTCCAGCACGGCGAACCAAGACAGCCCGTATATGGAAGGCGCTACGCCGCTCCTCGGCATCGACGTATGGGAGCACGCGTACTACCTGAAGTACCAGAACAAGCGTCCGGATTACATCGGCGCGTTCTTCAACGTCATCAACTGGGACGCGGTCAACGCTCGTTACGCGGCTGCGAAGAAATAAGGCTTTTCGGAAAACGGAAGAAGGCTGCCCCCTCGTCGCCGAGGCGGGCAGCCTTATTTTTACGCCTTTTTCGAACGCGTCAAAAGTGGTTGTCAAACGGTTCTCCTCGCCCTTAAAATGTCAAAGTCGCACTGTCGACATGTTTCGACAAATTTCTGCCGACATCCAGAGGGGAATCGAGATGACGAAACTGAAGGCGATCCTGTTTCTGCGGAACGTCAAAAGCGTAAAGTCGAAGACGATGCTCATCATTCTTCCGGTCACGGTCGCCATCCTGCTGACTGTCGCCATCGCCGCATACGCGCAATCCCAACGCATGCTTCATGCGGAAGCGGAACGCGTCTTACAGTATCGGGCGGAAAGCTTAACCAATCAAATCGATCGGGATCTGCTCGCTCATCGGAAAGTAACGGAGACGCTCGCTCAGTCGGTGAAAACGACGTTCGGGGATTTCGCGTTGGACGACTACCGGCGTTTGACCGAGAGCGCATTGGACGCCAACGCCGATACGATCGGGATCGGGATCTTTTTCCAACCGAAGGCTGCGGACCCCTCAGCCGTCTATTTCTCCAATTACAGCTACATAACGGAAGACGGAACGGCAACGTCCACCCAAGTTTACAACGATCCCGCTTACGACTACCATAACCATCCCTGGTACACCGTCGTCGGGACGAACGGGGAACGCGGAGCCGCTTTCGCCCCTCCCTTTTTCGACGAGACGGTCGGCATTCACATGGTCACCGCGTCGGTCCCGGTGTTCGACGATCGACAGCGGTTTATCGGCGTCGCGACCGGCGACATCGATTTGTCGACGATCCAGGAGCGCATCGCCCAGGCGAAGGTAGGCGAAACCGGACGAGCGTTCCTAGTGGACACCCAAGGAATGTATATCGCCGGCGTCGATTCGGAACGGCTCATGAAGACGAACGTCGCCGACGATCCGAACGCCTCATTGGCCGCCGTCGGCGCGAAGATGCTGCAAGGCGAGTCGGGCGCCGACGACTTCATGGATGAAGACGGCTTACAGCATCTGTATTATACCGCCATCCCATCCACGCAGTGGAAGCTCGGCGTCGTGATCCCCGATCGAGAGCTGTCGGAGCCCGCGAGCCGGCTGTTGAAGACGATTCTTGCGATCGGCGCCGCCGGCGTGCTGCTGCTCGCCGTCGTCATCTACCTGTATACGCGATCGATCGCGCTGCGAATCGGACGATTCAACCGACTGTCCGACGCGATGGCGCAAGGGGACTTCACCCGGCGGATCGAAGCGGACACGGCGGACGAGTTCGGCGCGATGGCCGCGAATTTCAACGGGACGTTGACGGACGTGGGCCGGACGCTTCGCGTCGTGACCGAGCGCGCCGCGCAAGTAACGGAGACGTCCCGGCAGCTGCGGGCCGGCGCCGAGGAGACGAATCAAGCCGCGCAGTCCGTCACGCTGGTCATCCAAGATATCGCCGGAGGCGCCGATCGGCAAGTCCAAGGCGCCGACGAAAGCGCCCGCGCGCTCGAAGAGATGTCCGTCGGCATTCAGCGGATCGCGGAATCGTCTTCGATCGCGTCCGAGACGACGAACGACGTGTCGCAGCGGGCGCAGGCGGGGAACGACCTCATGCGCCGCGCCGAGGAACAGATGCAGGTCATCCTGCGTTCGGTCGACGAGTCGCAGGTCGCCATCCGCCGATTGGCCGACCGTTCGAAAGAGATTCAACAGATCGTAGAAGCGATCACGGAAATCAGTGCGCAGACGAACCTGCTCGCGCTGAACGCGTCCATCGAAGCCGCGCGGGCGGGCGAGCACGGCAGAGGCTTCGCCGTCGTCGCCGGCGAAGTGAAGAAGCTCGCGGAGCAGACGAGCCGCTCGACGATGCAAATCGCCGACCTGATCGGCATGATTCAATCCGAAACCGTCGCCGCGGTTCGCCTGATGGATGCGGGCGCGGCCGAAGCCGGCGCCGGTTCGGCGATCGTCGGCGAAGCCGGGACCGCGTTCGAGAGCATTCTCGCGAGCATTCGGGAAGTCGCCGCCCAAGTGGAAGACGTCTCCGCTTCGGCGGAGCAGATGTCGGCGGGCTCGCAGCAGGTGACGGCGTCCGTCGCCGAGTTGGCCGAGATCGCCAAGCTGGCTTCCGACAATACGCAGCATGCGGCGTCGTCCTCCGAAGAGCAGCTGGCCGCCATGGAACAAATTACGGCGTCCGCGATGGAGCTGAGCGAGATGATGCAAGAGCTGCAAACCATGATTTCGAGGTTCAAGGTGTAACGGAGCGTAAGACAAGAAGGGCCGCCCTTTTCGTCCGAAGGACGAAGGCGGCCCTATTTCTTGTATGGCTAGGGAACGTTGCCGTTCCCTATTCCGCGGGAGTCGGCGCTTCGCTTCGCTTCCGCGCGCGCGCTGCGCCCCCGCGGAACAACCGATTCAGCGCCAGCGCGCCAAGGAAGCTTCCGGCCGAAGCCGCCCACTGCGAGTGGAACGGCAGGAACAACGCGTAATACACCGCGGTGCTCCCCGCCATATCGATCGCCAGAAATCGCCTCAGCCGCGCGCGGGTGACGACGACGATCACGATGTCGCGGTTGTTCTTCATGGTCCAGCCTCCGGTCCGGTCTATGAGCCTTCTCTTCTCATTGTACCGTCGGGCGCCGTTGTCCTATGCCCGCTTCTTTCCGCCTATGCGGGGATAAACCCTTCCGCCTTCAACAGCCGCACGAAGACGTTCGGCAGCGGATGCACCTCCATGCCCGCGCGGTCGACCCATCGATAAGGCTCCTGCAGCGGCGCGCTTTCCGCCGTCGCGGCCGTCAGCCGGTGCACGCGCAGATTCCAGTGGATATGGCTGAACGTGTGCTCGGCCACCCCGACCGGCTCCGCGGGCCGCACCGCGCCGGACGCTTCCGGGCCCAGCTCCGCGCCGAGCCAACCGGCGAGCGCGTCGCCGACCGCCGCGTCCGCCATCGCCGCCGGCCACCCCATCGCCGCGAATTCGACGTGCGGCAGCTCCCACATGTCGGCGAGCAGTCCCGTCGCCGGGCGCTTGCGCAGCAGGACGCTGCCGCCGTCCTCGCTGACGACGAGCGCGCAGGCGCGGTACTCCGGCCGCGGCGGCTTCGCCTTCGTCTTGATCGGCAGCGATTCCTCCTTGCCTTCGAGCCGGCCCGCGCACCGCTCCATGACCGGACAAGTCAGGCAATGCGGGGATTTCGGCGTGCACACGAGCGCGCCGAGCTCCATAATCGCCTGGTTGAAGTCGGACGCCTCTCCTTCCGGGATCAGCTCGTATTGCAGCCGCTCCATCATCGCCCGCGTGCCGCCCTTCGCGACGTCCTCCTCGATGCAGAAATATCGCGACAGCACGCGCATGACGTTGCCGTCGACGGCCGGCTCCCGGCGGTTGAAGGCGATGCTCATGACCGCGCCCGCCGTGTACGGCCCGACGCCCTTCAGCTCGGAAAATCGTTCCTTCGTATCCGGCACCGTACCGCCGTATCGCTCCGACACTTCCCGCGCCGCCGACTGCAGGTTTCTCGCGCGCGAGTAATACCCGAGCCCTTCCCAAGCTTTCAGGACCTTCTCCTCCGGCGCCTTCGCGAGCGCATCGACCGTCGGGAACAACGTCACGAACCGCTTGAAATACGGCTTGACCGTCTCGACCCGCGTCTGCTGAAGCATCACTTCCGACACCCAGATATGATACGGGTCGCGGCTGCGCCGCCAAGGCAGGTCGCGCTTCTGCACCCGATACCACGCCAGCAGCTCCTTGCTGAAATACGCCTTCGCCTCTTGCTCTTGCATCCTTCTTCCCCAACCCCTCTATTTCGATCGACCGACGGACCCGCTGACGCGATAATTGCCGAAGCGGATCAGCCGCTTCAGCAGCGCCGACAGCTCGTCCGGGTCGCGGTGACGCAGCTTCATCCGAACGTTATAGGCATAACCCGCCCTCTCGCATTATAATGTGGATCATGCGGATTTGAGAAGAGGAGATGCCCCGATGCGCGTTCAATGGATACGTCATTCCGCGTTCGCTCAACAAGGCTTCGGCAGGATCGGGCGACGAACGGGGATGGCCGCGGGCTTCGCGCCGCCCGGGGGCGGAGCGGGGGTACAGCCATGAGCGGGCGCGACGGCGTTGTTTTGGACGTTCATGCCGATCGTCTCGCGCGGAGGGAGCGGTTCTTGGCGCGTGCCGGGCCCCGCCCTCGGCGTCTTGGCCGGCATGGGCGTCTTCGGATACGCCGTAATGGCTGCGCTGCTGTTCGCCTCGTACCGGTACGTGCCGATCGGCGTCGCCGTAACCGTCTTCTACACGTACCCGCTGTGGGTGAACGGACTTACCGCGGCGCTCGTCGGAACGCCGATGAGCCGCCGGAAGACCGGCGGCTTGCTGCTGTCGCTCGCGGGGCTCGCCGCGATGTTCGGCGGCGGCTGGAACGAGCCGGCCCAAGCGGCGGGCATCGGCCTCGCCTTCGCCGCGGCCCTCGTCTACGCGGCGTTTATTCTCGTCAGCGATCGCGTGCTGCGGCGCGCGAGTCCGTACGTCAGCTCGGCGTACGTCGCGGCCTTCGCGGCCGCCGCGCTGGCGCTCTTCGCCTGGGCGACCGGCGGCTTCGAGCGGCTCGCGGCGCCTTCGACTTGGGCGCCGTGGGCGGCGGCGGGCTCGCTCGCGTTCGTCTCGACGTTCGGCGCCATTACGCTGTTCGCGGCGTCCGTGCGCCGGCTCGGGCCGAATACGGCCTCGATCGTCAGCTTCGTCGAGCCGCCGGCCGCGGCGGCGCTCGGCGCGCTGTTCTTGCAGCAGACGATCGAGCCGCAGCAGATCGCCGGCGGCGCGCTGATCTTGATCGGCATCGCGTTGGCGCAAACCGAGAAGGCCGCGGCCTCGGACGCTCGAACGGTACATTCGTAGACGACGTTCGTTAGTTCCAACCGATCGAAGCCCGCACTCTGGCGGTGCCGGAGCGCAGGCGACGTCGCAGCGGCTTCGGCCGCTTCCAGCCGTCGCGCCGCGCGGCGGCATGACGGCGGCGCTGCGCCGCCCACAGGGCGCCCATCGCCGCGACCCCGGCCCCTCCCGCGGAAAGCAAGCCGCCGTCGAACCAAGTGACATAGAAGCTTATCGCGCAGATGACGGCGGCGGCCTGAATCGGAACCACCGTTCCAGGGTCCGAGGCGGCCGAGCGTTCTTCCTTGAAGCTATCGTACGCATACCTCGACACCGCGAGCAGCCGCGGAACCGACCGCAGTCCGGCGACGCACGCCGCCGCCGCGGCGACCGCCGGCATCGCGTCCTCGATCCGCCATATTCCGGACTCCGCCGCCAGAGCGGCGCGAACGCTCCCTTCGACGCCGATCAGCAGCGCGCCGACGACGACCGCTCCCGCCGTTCGCCCCGCGCGCCGACGCAGAACGCTTCGGACGGGCGCCGCGAGCAACCGGCTCGCCGACATCGCCGCCGCTCCCCATACGAAGAGCGATGCGATCCCGTATATGATCTCGAACGATCCCCCTGCCTCCGTCAACTCGATCCCCCCGTACTGACTTAATAGTATAAGCTTACTCCCGTCAGGGGTTCGAAGGAACGGGCTCCGGCATGAACGCTCCCGCGACTCGAGTCTAGGTTTCTTCCCGCTCCGCCACCGCGAAGGCGGTCGCCCACCCGTCCGCGTGCGAGATCGACAAGTGCAGCCGGAGGCCCGCCGCGACGTCGCGCGCGACGGTGCAGCAAGGCTTGCCGCGCTTGTCCGGCAGCACCTCGATGTCGTGGAAGGCGAGATCGGCGCCGATGCCGCAGCCGAGCGCCTTCGACACCGCCTCCTTCGCCGCCCATCGACCCGCGACGAACTCGACGGTTCGCGCCGGGGCAAGGTTCTTTCCCGATAAATACTCCCGTTCCGCGTCCGACAGCACTCTCCGCAAGAACGCTTCTCCCCGCGCCCCGCCGAGCAGATTCCCGATCCGTTCCGTTCCGACGATATCCGTTCCGACCCCGATAATCATCAGTAATTCGCGCCTCGCTTGCTTGAATAGTTGCTTCCAGTGTACCGGAAAATAACCGAATATGCGAAAATACGAGTAGAAACGGAGGGGTCTCGAAATGGCATACGAACCATTGCAGGCGCCGGAAGCGGCGAGGCTTCAAGTAGAGACGATCGTACGTTTGCTGAAGGAGACGCTGGGGGCGCCGCTCGTCGGCGTCTACTTGCACGGCTCGCTCGCGATGGGATCGTTCCAACCGGAGCGCAGCGATGTGGATATCGTCGCCGTGTACGACGGAGACGTGTCCCCGGGCGCGAAGGCGATGATCGCGACAGGGCTGCTGGGCCTGTCGGGCGCGCCGCATCCGATCGAGCTTCATGTATGCAAGCTTGCCGACTTGCACCCGTGGCGGCACCCGTGCCCGTTCGCGTTCCATTACAGCGAAGGGTGGCGCGGATCGTTCGAGGCGGCGCTCGCCGAAGGCGGAGACGGAGCGGCCGCGGACGGGGGCTTGCCGGAGCGACCGCCGTCTTCAGCGGCGCTGGAGCGGCTTGGGGCGCTCGCGGCGTTCGCAGGGGCGCTTGACCCCGACCTGGCGGCGCATGTGCGCGTCGTCCGGGAGCGGGGCGTCGCGCTGTGGGGACGCCCGATCGCGGCGACGTTCCCCGCGGTGCCGGACGCGGACTACCGGGCGGCGATCGTCGCCGACGTGGACGTGCCGTTCCGCGACGTATCGAAGCAGCCGGTGTACTATGTGCTCAATTGGCTTCGCGTGCTCCGATTCGTCGCCGACGGCGCGGTGCTGTCCAAAGAGGAGGCCGGCGTCTGGGGCATGTCCGCGATGCCGCTGCACATCGAGGTCGTCGCGGACGCGCTGAAGCTGTATCGACGGACCGAGCCGCGGGAGTCGCTCCACTTCGACGTGGAGCCGCTGCAAGCGTTCCTGCGCGCCTGCCGCGCGCGGCTCGGAGCGTAGGCCGGCCCGGTCCGGCGCTGCAGTCGGAGAAACTCCGACTATTCGCCCGCGGGCGGCCCGGTCCGGCGCTGCAGTCGGAGAAACTCCGACTATCCTCCCGCGGGCGGCCCGGTCCGGCGCTGCAGTCGGAGAAACTCCGACTATCCGCCCGCGGGAGCCCCGTTCCGGCTCTGCAGTCGGAGAAACTCCGACTATTCGCCCGCGGGAGCCCCGGTCCGGCGCTGCAGTCGGAGAAACTCCGACTATTCGCCCGCGGGAGCCCCGGTCCGGCGCTGCAGTCGGAGAAACTCCGACTATTCGCCCGCGGGAGCCCCGGTCCGGCGCTGCAGTCGGAGAAACTCCGACTATTCGCCCGCGGGAGCCCCGGTCCGGCGCTGCAGTCGGAGAAACTCCGACTATTCGCCCGCGGGAGCCCCGGTCCGGCTCTGCAGTCGGAGAAACTCCGACTATCCGCCCTCGGGCGGCCCGGTCCGGCGCTGCAGTCGGAGAAACTCCGACTATCCGCCCGCGGGCGGCCCGGTCCGGCGTTGCAGTCGGTGAAACTCCGACTATCCGCCCGCGGGCGGCCCGGTCCGGCGCTGCAGTCGGAGAAACTCCGACTATCCGCCCGCGGGAGCCCCGTTCCGGCGCTGCAGTCGGAGAAACTCCGACTATCCGCCCGCGGGCGGCCCGGTCCGGCGCTGCAGTAGGAGAAACTCCGACACGCTCCTCCGCCATCCCGCCACAAAGAAAACAGCCCGGCGCCCCCCGCCTTAGGGGACGCCGGGCTGCAGGCGCGCCGTCCCCTAGATGCCGGGGATCGGCAGCCGCTTGTGCGCGGTCTTGTCGTATTGCCGCTCGAGCTTGGCGCGGACGGCGTCGTCGATCGGCTTGCCCTCGAGGTAGTCCGAGTTCGCCTCGTACGAGATGCCGAGCTCGCCCTCGTCCGTCTGGCCGTCCCACAGGCCCGCCGTAGGCGCCTTATCCAAAATCGGCTGCGGCACGCCGAGCGAGCGGGCGAGCGCGCGCACCTGCCGCTTGTTCAGCGTGCTGAGCGGCGTAATGTCGACCGCGCCGTCGCCGTACTTCGTGAAGAAGCCGGTGATCGCTTCCGACGCGTGGTCGGTGCCGACGACGAGCAGGTTCATCTCGAACGCGAGCGCGTATTGCATGACCATCCGGGTGCGCGCCTTCGCGTTGCCCTTGCCCTCCTTGCTGATGTGCCGGTGAATGCCGAGCGCCTTAAGCGCGTACTCGGTCTCTAGCGCGATCTCGTCCACCGCTTCCTCGATATTCATCTCGACCGCGGAGCCCGCGAGGCCGAACGCGTCGACGACCGAACGGCTGTCCGCGATGTCCGGCTGCTCCCCGTACGGCTGCAGCACGCCGATCGTCCGGTAGTCCTGCCCGGTCTCTTCGCGCAGCTCGTCCGTCGCCCGCTTGCACAGTCCCGCGGCCACCGCGGAGTCGATCCCCCCGCTGATCGCGATGAGCAGCCCCGTCGTGCCCGACTTTCGAACGTATTCCTTCAGGAAGTCTACGCGGCGCCGAATTTCCGCATCGACGTCGATCTCCGGCTTCACGCCCAACGCGGCGATAATGTCTTGCTGCTTGCTCATCCGTCCCCACTCCTCGCGTACGATATTACCAACGATTGTACTCGTTCCTCGAAGCAAATTCCAATGCAAGTCCGTCTAAGGAAAGTACCGATTTTCCTTAATGATTTTTCCCCTGCGCTTTGCTACCATGGTAATAATTACTCTCGGCAGGCCTTTCGGGAAGGGGAAATTCGCAAATGATCGATATTCATTGCCATATCCTGCCCGGCGTCGACGACGGCGCGAAGGACATGGACATGGCCGTCGCGATGGCCCGCATCGCCGTCGACGACGGCATCCGGACGATCGTCGCCACGCCGCATCTCGGCAACTATTGGAAGGTGTACGCCGACATCGTTCGAACCAAGGCCGCCCTGCTTCAGGCCGAGCTCGACCGGCTCGGCATCGACCTTCGCATCCGCTGCGGCAACGAGCTCGTTCTCGAGAATGCCGCCTTCGTCGAAGAGACGCTCCGGAACGAGCGATGCTGCTTTCTCGGCGACAATTCCGCCTTCCTCCTGTTGGAGGAGCCCTGGGCGGGCTTCAGTCCGGATACGTGGGACGTGCTGGAGACGCTGCGCGCGCGCGGCACGACGGCCGTCCTCGCGCATCCGGAGCGCCACGCGTTCTTCCGGGAGGAGCCCTCGCTGCTCGACCGCATGATCGAGACGGGCGTCGTCTGGACGCAGGTGTCCGTCGACAGCCTGCTCGGCAACAACGGTCCCGACGCGAAGGCGTTCGCCGCCCGGCTCGTCGACCGCGGCCAGGTCCACACGCTCGCGACGGACGCGCATAACGTCGCGCGCAAGCCCATTCTGGCGCTCGGCTTCGACGCGGTCGCGGCCCGGGCCGGCGCGGCCGCCGCCGACGCGATTCGCGAACGCATGGCGGCGATTTGACGCCTCGCAGAACAAAAACCCCCTTCCGACGTCGGAAGGGGGTTTCGCGCATTTTATTTGCAGTAGTGCTCGAACGCGCCGGCCAGCTTGTCGCCGATCTGCTCCGCGTTGCGGTCTTCGATCTCGTGGCGCTCGATGAAGAACACGAGCTCGCCGTCCTTCATCAAGGCGATGGACGGGGAAGACGGCGGGTACGGCGCGAAATATTCGCGCGCCTTCGCGGTCGCTTCCTTATCCTGGCCCGCGAACACCGTATACAGATGATCCGGCTTCGGGCCGGCCTGCAGCGCGCGAGCGACGCCCGGACGGGCGTTGCCGGCGGCGCAGCCGCATACCGAGTTGACGACGACGAGCGCCGTCCCCTTCATATCGTTGAACGCCTGCTCTACGTCTTCCGGCGTGCGAAGCTCCGTAATGCCCAGACGCGTCAATTCGTCGCGCATCGGTTGAATGTAGTCGTTCATATACATCTCGAACGTAATCGACATGGCAATGTTCACGCTCCCTTACATGGTATATGTTAACATTGGCGTTAGCCAAGTTTATTATACCATGACGCAGGCGCATTGTCGTTATTTCTTGCGCGGAGCCGGCGCGTCGGCTGCGTCCGCGGGATCGTCGTCGATGTTGGCGGGGTGCGCGACGTCGATCGTCGGATGCATGTAGATGCCGCCTTTGGGCGGAACGCCCTTTTCGAAATAGTCCCGATTCTCATCGGTGTGAAAGCCGACGTCCTTGTACGGATGCACCCACTCTTCTCCGGCCATCACCGTCGGGTCGGTGTTCTTGGACCAGTTCTCCAGCGGAGACTGCGGAGACTCGTAGTCGTGGTCGCCGATGACGACGCCGTGCTCGTTCACGAACGCGCTTCGCGGGCCGCGCCCTTCCCGATGCTCCGGAGCGAATTCGATCTCGAACGGATCGAGCGCCGGGTCGCCGAGCGACTCGATGACTTGCTCCGGCGTATCGACGGCCTCCTGCGATTTCTTCTTTTTCGTCACGACGTTCCCTCCCTTATTCCGCCGGGCGGTTCGGTCCGTTCAGCCTCTTGTCGATGCCGGGCACCTTGTCTTGGTTGCCTGCGCTGTTTTCCTTCTCATGCTGCTGCTGCGCCCAAGAGTCGTTGCTTTTTCCGCCTTTCGCCATTGCGTCGTTCACTCCTTCCGTTATTGTCGACCGTTAGTATTCGCCGCTTTTCGGTTGAACATGCCAGTCATGGTATACTATTCGCAATCAGGCAACTCCAAGGGGCGGAAAATGAAATGACGAACGACGCATACGATTGCATCGTCATCGGCGGCGGACCGTCGGGGCTGATGGCCGCCGTGTCCGCGGCGACGCGCGGCGCGAGGACGCTGCTCATCGATAAAGGGGACAAGCTCGGACGCAAGCTCGGCATCTCGGGGGGCGGCCGCTGCAACGTAACGAACGCGGGCGACCTCGACACGATCGTAAAGCATATTCCCGGCAACGGACGGTTTCTATACAGCGCGTTCCATAACTTCGGCAATCGCGACATTATGGCGTTCTTCGAGGGGCTCGGCATTCGGCTCAAGGAGGAAGACCGCGGGCGCATGTTCCCGGTCAGCGACAAGGCGAAGACGGTCGTCGATGCGCTCGTCGGCAAGGTACGGAGCTTAGGCGTCGACATCCGCGTGCATGCGCCGGTCGACCGCGTCGAATATGCGGACGGGCGGGTCGCCGGCGTTCGGCTGCGTAGCGGGGAGCGGTTCGGCGCGCGCGCCGTCGTCATCGCCACCGGCGGGAAGAGCGTGCCCCATACGGGCTCGACCGGCGACGGGTACGCGTGGGCGGAGGACGCCGGACATACGATCACCGAGCTGTACCCGACCGAGGTGCCGATCACCTCGAGCGAGCCGTTCATCCGCGAAAAGACCCTGCAGGGCATCTCCCTGCGCGACATCGAGCTGACCGTCTGGGACCCGAAGGGGAAGCGGATCGTTACGCACGACGGGGACATGATCTTCACCCACTTCGGCATCTCCGGACCGGCGGCGCTCCGCTGCAGCCAGTTCGTCGTGAAGGCGCGGAAGAAGTTCGACGTCAAGCACGTACTGATGAGCATCGACCTGTTCCCGGGCGAGAGCGGCGACGCGCTGCGGGACCGCATCGACGGCCTCGTGCGCGAAGAAGGGAAGAAGGCGGCGAAGAACGCCTTCCGCTCGCTGCTGCAGGAGCGGCTGCTCCTGTTCCTGTTGGCGAGAGCCGGCATCGCCGAGGACGCGCAGGCGGACCAGATTCCGAAGGCGGCGCTGCAGACGTTCGTCGATTCGTGCAAACGATTCGAGCTGTGGGCGTCCGGCACGCTGTCGATCGAGGAGGCGTTCGTCACCGGCGGCGGCGTGAACCTGAAGGAGATCGACCCGAAGTCGATGGAGTCGAAGCTGACGTCGGGGCTGTTTTTCTGCGGCGAAATTCTCGATATCCATGGGTACACGGGCGGCTACAACATTACGGCGGCGTTCGCGACGGGGTACACGGCGGGCAAGTGCGCGGCGGAAGCGGCGGCCTCGTCCCCCTCGATTTAGGCGGAAGTCCGTTTCCCGCTCGGCTGCTTATTTTCGCGCGCGCCAAACGATCGCGGCAGGAATTCCAACATACAACCTAGAATATGGATAGTTCGTTCGAACTATTTTCGTATTGGAAGGTGTCCTAGCATATGCGATTGATTACGCGCTCCGATTTCGACGGATTGGTCTGCGCCATGCTCTTCAAGAAACTCGGCATGGTGGACGAGATGAAGTTCGTGCATCCGAAGGACGTGCAAGACGGACTGGTCGAAGTGAACGAAAACGATATTTTGGCGAATCTGCCTTACGTGCCGGGCGTCGGTCTCTGGTTCGACCACCACTCGAGCGAGCTCGCCCGCATGCAGCCGGACGTAGAATACCAAGGCGAATCCCGCGTGGCGCCGAGCGCGGCGCGCGTCGTGTACGACTATTACGGCGGACGGGAGAAGTTCGGTCCCGAGCTGGACGACATTATGGCCGGCGTCGATAAGGCGGACGCGGCGCAATTTTCGGCGGAGGACATCTTGAACCCGAAGGGTTGGGACCTGCTTTCGTTCATCATGGACGCGCGCACGGGCCTTGGGCGCTTCCGCGACTACCGGATCAGCAACTATCAGCTGATGGAAGACCTCGTCGACCATTGCGCGACGATGCCGGTCGAAGAAATCATGGAGCTCCCCGACGTGAAGGAACGCGTAGCGCGCTACTTCGAGCTCGACGCGCAGTTCCGCGACATGGTCGCGACGTACACGCGCACGGAGGGCAACGTCATCGTGACCGACCTCCGCGACGTAGAGACGATCTACCCGGGCAACCGATTCATGGTGTACGCGCTCTATCCGGAGCAGAACGTCTCGATTTGGATCGTCGACGGGCGGAACAAGCAGAACTGCGTCTTCGCCTGCGGCCACAGCATCGTCAACCGGACGGCGAGCGTCGACATCGGCGCGCTCATGCTGAAGCACGGCGGCGGCGGCCACAAGGCGGCGGGCACGTGCCAGGTCGACTACGCGAACGCGGAGACGGTGCTCAAGGACTTGATCGCCGCGATGAATGCTTAATTCGAAAAAAAGCGCAAACGAAAGGCCGCCCCTCGCATTTTGAACTGTGACCCCATTGGCGGACAGTTTGAAGAAAGCCCTCGGCGGCTAAGCCGCCAAAAGATGACTCCTGTATTCATTGGGGGTCATCTTTTTTAATGACCATTGGTAGCGCCCCGTATTGTA
>NZ_VCIW01000027.1 GCF_005765165.1 Paenibacillus antri
ACGCATCGTCGCCTTGGTGGGCCGTTACCCCGCCAACTAGCTAATGCGCCGCAGGCCCATCCACAAGCGATGCCGAAGCATCTTTCACGATTCGCTCAGGCGAGCGAATCGATTATCCGGTATTAGCAGGCGTTTCCGCCAGTTATCCCGGTCTTATGGGCAGGTTGCCTACGTGTTACTCACCCGTCCGCCGCTAAGTGAACCCCGAAGGGAACACTCCGCTCGACTTGCATGTATTAGGCACGCCGCCAGCGTTCGTCCTGAGCCAGGATCAAACTCTCCAAAAAGGGTAGTTCAATATACTGCGCTCATTACAAGCTAGCATTTCTTACTTAAGCATATGCGCTCATGTTCAGTTTTCAAGGAGCAAGCTTTTCTCGTTCATCGCCGTTTCAAATCAGCGACTTTCATATCCTATCACGTTCGCCCAACAAATGCAACAACTTTATTTCCTTGCCCGCCGCATTCGTTCGTTTCGACTGGCGGATGAATAATATATCACGTTTAAAACCGAGGGTAAAAAAACAATTTCTGGAAGCAGAAATAGAAGAAGGGCCCGGCCGAATCGCCGAACCCTTCGCAGCTTAATTCGAAATAACGTCCTGGATAAAACGGTCGCGCGCCACCGCCAAGTTGACGATCGTTCCGTTAATGTTGACCATCGGCCGCGTCGGATTGCTTCGATCGGTAAATACGATCTCCGCGACGGCTCCGTCGTTCAGGCGTACGACGGTCCCGTTATGGAACGACGTCAGCTTATTGATGAACGTCTGCACGAGCGTCGGCTCCAGACGGCCGAACGCTTCCTTCATGAGCTCCTCCAAGACGAGATAGGGGGAGGAGGCCTTTTTGTACTGCCGGCTCGTCGTCATCGCGTGAAATACGTCCGTGACGGCTACGAGCTTCGCATACGCGTGAATTTTGTCGCCTTTCACGCCGAGCGGGTATCCCGAACCGTCATGGCGTTCGTGATGCTGCAGCGCGCTCAGCTTGACGCCCTCGTTCAGACCCGCGATATTCTTCAGGATGTTGTACCCGATAATCGTGTGCTTCTTTAACTCCTCGAACTCCGCCGCCGTCAGCTTCGAAGGCTTCTGCAAGATCGCGTCGTCGATCCGCATCGTGCCGATATCGTGGAGAATGCCCGCGAATGCGATCGGAATCCAATCCTTCTGTTGATACCCTTGCCAACGGGCGAGCAGGTAGGAGGTGAGGCCGACCATAATCCCGTTATGAATTAAGTAATCGTCCGGACCGGACCTGCGCGCGGTGAACGTCAGCGGGTTATAGCAATCGATATATCCGAGCAATTGCTCCAACTGCGTCCGCATCTCGAGCAGCGGAAGCTTGTCGCTTCCCGCGCTGATGACGCGATACGCCTTCTTTAAAATTTGATAAAGTCCGTCGTACGCTTGATAAAATAAAGCCAATTCGTTCGAGACGAAATTGGAGGGAGGCGCATCGTCGGCCGATTCCTGACCGTTCTCGTCCAGCTTCGCTTCGATCGCAACGTATTTCACGAGAAATGCCTTTAATACTTCTAGGTCTCTAGTACTAATAACCTTTCCCTTTTCGAGCAAAAGGCCACCTAGCGACGTTCGAACTTCTTCCACTAGACGTTCTCCGGATTTCAGCACGGATACGGCTACCGTGACCATTAGACTTCCCTCGCTTGTTCCACCGACTTCAAGCCCCCGAAATTGGGGATGCACCCAATTATAAAGCAAAAAGGATTGGCATGAAAGCCCAATCCTTTAATAAATATTATTCTTCTGCCCCCGACATGCCAGTCTCGTCGAGATCTTGCTCGTCTTCGTCTTCGCCTCGTTCGACCTGCGTCACCGTTGCGACCTCGTCGTCCTCGCGCGTATGAATCAACCTTACGCCCTGAGTATTTCTACCCATGGTGGAGATCCCTTCCATACTCGTTCGAATGACGGTGCCGGATTCGGTAATAATCATCAAGTCCTGGTTTTCGCGTACGACCTTCAGACCGACGACCGTACCGTTCTTCGACGTGATGTTCAGCGTCTTGATGCCTTTGCCGCCGCGAGACTGGATACGATACTCGTTCATCGGCGTCCGCTTGCCGTAGCCCTTGGACGTAACGATCAACACGTCGTCATGCTCCTCGACGACGTCCATATCGATCACCTCGTCGTCTTCGGACAAGGTGATGCCCTTCACGCCGGTCGCGGCGCGCCCCATGGCGCGAACTTCCGCTTCCGGGAAGCGAATGGACATGCCTTGCTTCGTGCCCATGACGATCTGCCGTTCGCCGTCCGTCAGGCGCACGCCGACCAGCTCGTCGTCGTCGCGAAGCACAAGCGCGATGAGACCGACCTTCCGAATGTTCGAGAAGTCGCTGAGCGGCGTCTTCTTCACGATGCCGTGCTTCGTCGCGAAGAAGAGGTACTTATCGGACTCGCCGACGTCTTTGATCGGGATGACCGCGCTGACGCGTTCGCCTTGCTCGATCTGGATCAGATTGATGACCGGCGTGCCGCGGGCGGTGCGCCCGAGCTCCGGCACCTCGTACGCCTTCAGGCGATACGCCTTGCCCTTGTTCGTGACGAACAACAAGTAATTATGCGTATTCGTAACGAACAGATGCTCGACGAAGTCGTCGTCCTTCGTATCCATGCCGATGACGCCGCGGCCGCCGCGCTTCTGGCTGCGGTAGGCCGCTACCGGAATGCGCTTGATGTAGCCCGTATGCGAGATCGTGATCAGCACTTCGTCCTGCGGGATCAAGTCTTCGTCCAGAATCGCCTCTTCGCCGATCGTAATTTCGGTGCGGCGCTCGTCCGCGAACCGCTCCCGAATTTCGGTCAGCTCTTCCGCGATAATGTTCAGCACGAGCTGCTGGTCCGCCAGAATCGCCTCGTATTCGGCGATCTTCTTCACGAGCTCCGCGTATTCGTTCTCGATCTTCTCGCGCTCCAACCCCGTGAGGCGCTGGAGACGCATGTCGAGAATCGCCTGCGATTGCTCCTCGGACAAGCCGAAGCGCGACATCAACCCTTCGCGGGCTTCTTCCGTCGTACGGGAAGCGCGAATCAGGGCGATGACCTCGTCCAGATGATCGAGCGCGATGCGGAGACCTTCGAGAATGTGCGCCCTAGCGCGCGCCTTCTTGAGGTCGTACTCCGTCCGGCGGCGAATGACTTCGATCTGGTGCTGGATATAGTGATGCAGCGCGTCGCGAATGTTCAAGATCTTCGGTTCGCCGTTCACGAGCGCGAGCATGTTGATGCCGAAGTTCAGCTGCATCGACGTCTGCTTATACAAGTTGTTCAAGATGACTTTCGGATTGACGTCCTTGCGCAGCTCGATTACGATGCGCATGCCGTTGCGGTCCGATTCGTCGCGCAGGTCCGTGATGCCCTCGATGCGCTTCTCGCGCACGAGCTCCGCGATCTTCTCGATCAGCTTCGCCTTGATGACCTGGTACGGCAGCTCGCCGACGATGATGCGCGCCTTGCCGTTCACTTCCTCGATCTCGGCGCGCGCGCGCATCGTGACCGAGCCGCGGCCCGTCGCGTACGCCTGGCGAATGCCTTCTCGGCCCAAGATGAAACCGCCGGTAGGGAAGTCCGGGCCCTTGATGACGGACATCAAGTCCATCGGCGTCGCCTCCGGATTCCGGATGAGCATGAGCGCGCCGTCGATCACTTCGCCGAGATTATGCGGCGGGATGTTCGTCGCCATGCCGACCGCGATGCCGGACACCCCGTTGACGAGCAAGTTCGGGAACCGGGCGGGAAGCACCGTAGGCTCGATCTCCTCGCCGTCGTAGTTCGGCGCGAAGTCGATCGTCTCTTTATTGATATCGCGAAGCAGCTCCATCGCGATCTTCGACAGTCTGGCCTCCGTATACCGCATCGCAGCCGCCGCGTCGCCGTCGATCGAGCCGAAGTTGCCGTGGCCGTCGACGAGCATATAGCGAAGCGAGAAGTCCTGCGCCATGCGGACCATCGTCTCGTACACGGCGGAATCGCCGTGCGGGTGATACTTGCCGATGACTTCGCCGACGATCCGCGCGGATTTCTTGAACGGCTTGTCCGGCGACATGCCGAGCTCCGACATCGCGTACAGGATTCTTCTATGCACGGGCTTCAGCCCGTCTCGAACGTCAGGAAGGGCGCGGCTGACGATAATGCTCATCGCGTAGTCCATGAACGATGTGCGCATTTCCGTCCCGATATCGCGTTCTTGGATAGATTGTAATCTTTCGTCCGACATGCTGATCCTCCCGACACACTTTTCGCTTACTTAACCTATTTATTATAACATTACGTGAAACAATTTTCATAATTTTATGCCCGGGAAAATGAAAAAACGCGACTCGCCGCTTGTCGGCGAATCGCGGAACGACACGCTATTCGCCTTCTTGAACGAATCGGCGGATTCTCGCTTCGTAACGCGAGGATCGGAGATGACCGGAAATGTTTATGCCCGATTCGCGAATGACGAGCACTTTACCCGGAAATGAGCGCCAACCAAGCGTACAGCCCTAGCAGCGTTATCAATAACGTGGGCAAGGTGAGCAGGAATCCGACCTTGCAATAGTACACCCAGGAGATCGCGACGTCTTTCTTCGCGAGCACGTGCAGCCAGAGCAGCGTCGCAAGCGACCCGATCGGCGTGAACTTCGGCCCGAGGTCGGAGCCGATGACGTTCGCGTACACGAGCGCCTCCCGGATGACGCCGTCCGTCTCGGAAACTTGAATGGCGAGCGCGTCGATCATGACCGTCGGCAGGTTGTTCATGACGGAGGAGAGGAGAGCGGCGAGCACGCCCATCCCGACCGTCGCCGCGAGCAACCCGTAGCCGGCCATCCATTCGATCGCCCCCGCCAGCAGATCCATTAGCCCGGCGTTCCGCAGCCCATAGACGACTACATACATGCCTATGGAAAATACGACGATCGACCATGGCGCATTGTTCATGATTCGCATCGGGCGAACCGCTCGACTGCTTCGGGCCGCGATCAGAAATATCGCCGCCATCCCGCCGATGATGAGCGACGCGGGAAGACGAATGAATTCGCTGGCCAGGAATAATCCGAACAACGCGGCGAGAATGAACCATGACCAGTAGAATAAACGTTGATCCTTGATGGCGTCCGCCGGAGTCGTCAAGTCGTCGGCGTCGTAGGAGGGAGGAATCGACGTTCGGAAAAACAACACGAGCACGGCGAGGCTAGCCGCCAGCGAAACGAGATTGGGGACGAACATCCGACTCGCGTATTCGAGAAATCCGATGCCGAACACGTCCGCCGAGACGATGTTCACAAGATTGCTGATGATGAACGGCAGGGAAGTCGTATCGGAAATAAAACCGCTCGCCATGACGAACGGGATGACCATCTTCGCGTCGAATCGGAGCGCTCGCACCATCGCGAGCACGATCGGCGTCAAGATGAGCGCCGCGCCGTCGTTCGCGAAGAAGGCGGACACGGCAGCGCCCAACAAGACGATGTAGACGAACATGCGAAGCCCTCGGCCGCGCGCCAGCCGCGCCATGTGCAGGGCGGACCATTCGAAGAAGCCGACCTCGTCCAACAGCATCGAGATGACGATGATCGCGACGAACGCGAGCGTGGCGTTCCAGACGATGGCCGTCACTTCGCCTACGTCGCTCAGGCTGACGACGCCGGTCGCCAGGGCGAGCGCGGCTCCTCCCGCGGCGGACCATCCGATGCCAAGCCCTCTGGGCTGCCAGATGACGAAGAGAAGGGTGACTAGGAAAATAATAATTGCGGCAGCGGTAAGCATGCGGATTCGAAACCTCCGTTAATCGCAGCAAGCGGAATTTTGACGGCTTATTCATGGGGAGGATAACCGCAATAAAAAGGCCGCCTCCCGAAAGAATGCTCTTCGGGAAGCGACCTCGTCGATCAAGTTACACGTCCAAGTTCTTGACGTACTTCGCGTGCTGTTGGATGAAATCTCTGCGCGGTTCGACGGCGTCGCCCATCAGCGTATCGAAGATTTCGTCCGCGCGCGCGGCGTCCTGAATCGATACTTGCAGCAGCGTACGGCTGTCGGGATCCATCGTCGTCTCCCACAGCTGGCCCGGATTCATCTCGCCGAGACCCTTGTAGCGCTGCACGTTCGGCTTCGTGCCTTCGCCGAATTCGGCCAAAATTTGGTCCCGCTGCTTCTCGTTGTACGCGTAGCGGATCACTTTGTTTTTCTCGACCTTATACAGCGGCGGCTGCGCGATGTAGATGTAGCCGTTGTCGATGATCTGCCGCATGTACCGGTAGAAGAAGGTGAGCAGCAACGTTCGGATATGCGCGCCGTCGACGTCGGCGTCGGTCATGATGATGATCTTGTGGTACCGAGCTTTGGCGATGTCGAAATCTTCGCCGATGCCCGTGCCGAGCGCCGTTATGATCGCGCGGATTTCCGCGTTGCCGAGAATGCGGTCGAGCCGCGCCTTCTCGACGTTCAAGATTTTCCCGCGCAGCGGCAGGATCGCCTGGAAGTGCCGGTCCCGGCCCTGCTTCGCGGAGCCGCCGGCGGAGTCGCCCTCGACGATGTACAGCTCGGAGATGGAAGCGTCCTTCGACGAGCAGTCGGCGAGCTTGCCCGGCAGCGAGCTGACCTCGAGGGCTGATTTACGCCGCGTCAGCTCGCGCGCCTTGCGCGCCGCTTCGCGGGCGCGGGCCGCCTGCAGCGACTTCTCGACGACGCGCTTCGCCACGCTCGGGTTCTCGTTCATGAATTCGGTGAACTTCTCGGCGAACATCGATTCGACGATGCCGCGCACCTCGCTGTTGCCGAGCTTCGTCTTCGTCTGGCCTTCGAACTGCGGCTCCGGGATCTTCACGGAAATAATCGCCGTAATTCCTTCGCGCACGTCCTCGCCCGTCAGGTTCGACTCGCTCTCCTTCATGAGGCCCGTCCGGCGCGAATATTCGTTGATCACGCGCGTCAGGGCGCTCTTGAAGCCGGATTCGTGCGTCCCGCCCTCGTGCGTATTGATGTTGTTCGCGAACGAATACAACGTCTCGGTATAGCTGTCGTTATATTGCAGCGCGATCTCGACCTGAATCTGATCCTTGCGGCCTTCGACGAAGATCGGCACATGCAGCGGCTCCCGGTTGCGGTTGAGCCACTCGACGAACGTGGCGATGCCGCCTTCGGCATGGTACGTATTTTCGACGTCGGTCCGCTCGTCGCGCAGCACGATCTCGATGCCCGCGTTAAGGAACGCCAATTCTCTTAAACGAGATTGCAAGATATCGTACTCGTATTCCGTCGTCTCGGTGAAAATTTCCGGATCCGGCAAGAACGTAACGGTCGTGCCGTGCTCCTCGGTTTCCCCGATGACCTGCAGATCGTATTGCGGCACGCCTCTGCGGAACTCTTGGCGGTGGATTTTCCCTTCCCGCTTGGAGGTGACGATCACATGCGCCGACAACGCGTTCACGACGGAGATGCCGACGCCGTGAAGCCCGCCGGACACCTTATAACCGGAATCTTCCCCGCCGAATTTGCCGCCGGCGTGAAGCACGGTCAAGACGACCTCGAGCGTGGAGCGCTTCAGCTTCGGATGCTCGCCGACCGGAATGCCGCGGCCGTTGTCGATGACGGTAACGGAATTGTCCTTGTGGACGATGACCTCGATTTTATCGCAGACGCCGGCTAACGCCTCGTCGATACTGTTGTCGACGACTTCCCATACCAGATGGTGCAAACCGCGGCCGCTCGTCGAACCGATGTACATCCCCGGCCGCTTGCGCACCGCCTCCAAGCCCTCGAGCACCTGGATCTGGTTCTCGTCGTATGTGTGCTGGTTGACTGACATTGCTCATCACTCCATCGAGTTTGCTTCCGACGCAAAAGAGATATCTATATATGAATTCGATTGAATCGTAACGCTGCGGGACGGTTACCTATAACGCCAACGGCTGATGCGCCCGCTTCTTCAGCGTCGCGGAGGAGATAGGGGAATAGTAGACCTTGTCTACGGTGACGACGAGCGATTTCGGTTCTTCCTCGCCGATCGCTTCGGTCCGCTTGTCTTTCACGGCTTGCGCGACGAAGCCCTTGGAAATCTTAGAAGAAGCCTCGATCGACACGTCGAATATGGCGATCAGCTCCGAAGCGCGAATGATTTTCTCCCCGCCCAGATGAATGAACATCTCGTAACACCCCTCTCCCCAAGTAAACGACTAGCTCGGCTCCTCGCCGACGGCGCCCTCGCTCACATGGAACAGCTTGACGTCGTCCAGCGTCTCCATGCGAATGCCCTCGACGCCCGTCGTCGTGATGAACGTCTGCACCTTCGAGCGGAACGTCTCGATCAGCTGGGTCTGGCGATGACGGTCCAGCTCCGACAGTACGTCGTCAAGCAACAGCACCGGGTATTCTCCGGTTTCCTGTTGGATGAGCTCGATCTCCGCCAGCTTCAGGGACAAGGCCGTCGTTCGCTGCTGACCTTGCGATCCGAAGCTGTACGCGTCCTTCCCGTTAATGCGGAACGACAAATCGTCGCGATGAGGACCGACCAACGTCGCTCCCCTGCGCAGCTCCTGCTCCTTCGCCTGTGTTAACTTTATCATAAATCGATCGAATAAGACAGTTTCTTCTTCCATGCCCTGCATTTCCACGGAAGGCAAATACCCGATTTCGAGCCGCTCCGAGCCTCCGGTAATGCCCCGGTGGATCGATTCCGCCCACGTTTGGAGTTTTGCTATAAAGCCTTGCCTTCTTGTCATGATTTTAGAACCGTACGTCGCCAATTGTTCGTTCCACACGGCCATCAGCGGTTCGTTCGTCGACTTGTGCGCGTTGCCGCTCTTGAGGAAATTGTTCCGCTGCACCAACACTTTATGATATTGGTTCAGCGAATGGAGATAGGAGGGATGCACCTGAGCGATCTCCATATCTAGAAATCTTCTTCGAACGCCGGGGGAGCCTTTCACGATTTCCAAGTCTTCCGGCGCGAACAGCACGACGTTCAACGTGCCGATATATTCGCTCAGCTTCCGCTGCTCGAGCCCGTTCACGCGCGCCTTCTTGCCTTGGTTCGTAATATCGAGCTGAAGACGGCAATCGCCGTACTTGCGGACCGTCCCGGCCGAAAGCACGGCGTGAGTTTCGCCCCACCGGATCAGTTCCTTGTCCTTGGACGTCCGGTGGGATTTCGTCAGCGCGAGCATATAGATCGCTTCGAGCAGGTTGGTTTTGCCTTGGGCGTTCTGCCCGATGAAGACGTTCACGCGGTGATCGGTCGCGAGGTCCACCGCGGGATAATTCCGATAGTTCCGGAGGGAGAGGGTCGAAACCTTCATACGATTTCGAATTCCCCGTGCCCTTGGACGCGGACCCGATCGCCGCGGTACAGCTTTCGCCCGCGCCGGTTATCGGGTTCGCCGTTCACCAGAATGGTCGCCTCCGCGAGGAACGCTTTCGCCTGGCCGCCCGAGTCGATAATATCGCTCAGCTTCAGCATCTGCCCGAGCGTAATGTATTCCGTGCCGATCTGTACTTGTTTCATGTGCGGAAGATCTCCTCCGGATTTGCGATTAAGTCGTGGTGCGGTACGGCAGAATGAGGTGCAGAATGCCTCCGTCGTCCGCCGGACGCAAAATCATCGGGCTCATGGCGCCGGTAAAGCCGATCCGGATGGAATCGTCCTCGGTTACCTTGAGCACGTCGAGAATGTATTTCGAGTTGAACGAAATTTTGAGCGGTTCGCCGCTTAACGACTCCACCGGCAGCTGCTCGGTGACGCGTCCGAGCTCCGAAGAGCTCGATGAGATTTCGACCGAGCGCTCGTCTTCGGCCGTCGTCAATCGGACGATGTTCGTCTTCTCTTCGCGGGACAGCAAGTATGCGCGATCGATCGCGTCGGCGAGCGGCTTCGCGGCGAATACGGCCTCGGTCTTGTACGACTGAGGAATGATCTTCGACGTGTCCGGATACGTGCCGTCGAGAATCCGCGAGAAGAACAAGATGTTCCCGGTGCGGAACAGCACTTGGTTGTCCGCGACGACGATGTCGATGAGCGTGTTTTGCTCCGGCAAAATTTTGCCCAACTCGTTTAAGTTTTTTCCTGAAATCACAATATTATGAAATCTTAATTCCGGCGGGCAGTCGATCGGCCGTTCGATGCTGGACAAGCGGTGACGGTCCGTCGCGACGAACTTGAGCTTGCCCGAGTCGAGCGTCCACAGGACGCCTGTCAGCACAGGGGTCGCCTCGTTCGTCGATACGGCGAAGGCGACCTGTCGGATCATCGATCGGAGCACTTCGCTCGGCATCGACAACGTCTGGTTTTCCGCCAATCGCGGCAGCAGCGGATATTCTTCGGGATCCAGACCCGCCAATTGAATTTCGGTAGAACCGGATTGGATCACGATTTTGAATTGGTCGCCGACTTCCATGTGGACGTCCGAAGCCGGAAGCTTGCGAACGATGTCGACGAAAAACTTCGCCGGCACGACGACGCTGCCGGAACGCTCGATGGAGATGATGCGTTCTCCGTCGATTTCGGCAGGAATGAACGCCTGGATCGAAATATCGGTATCGCTGGCCGTCATCGTGACGCCGGTGGAGTTCGCTTCGATCTTGATGCCGGTCAGGATCGGAATCGTCGTCCGGCTGGATATGGCTTTACTAACGTCTTGAATCGATTCGTTCAGTTGTTGTTTTTGTATCGTGATTTTCAAAGGGGTTCACTCTCCAAAAAAGGGTACATAGTAGTAATAATATCTTTTTTTAAATCGTAGTCATAGTAGTAGGGGCCAAGAATATGTGGATAAGTCGAATATAAACGGAAATTGAAGCCTATCCACATGTGCATAAAGTGTGTATAGGCTTCAATCGTTTGTCGAAGTTATTCAGGGTTATGCGAATAAGCGCGAATTATGACGGATTTTTTATTTTCTCGCGAATCGATTGCAAAATTTTGAACAGCTCCTGATCCTGCTGCAGCATGCCCGAAATTTTATCGTGGGCGTGGATGACCGTCGTATGGTCGCGCCCGCCGAACGCCTCGCCGATCTTCGGCAGCGAGTGGTCGGTCAGCTCTCTGGACAAGTACATAGCGATCTGTCTCGGGAAGGCGACGTTTTTCGTCCGTTTCCTCGCTTTGAAATCCTCCGACTTCATACCGTAAAATTCCCCGACGCGCTGCTGAATGTCCTGAATCGTCACGACCCGGTTGCGGGAGTTCGGAATGATGTCCTTGAGCGCTTCCGCGGCCAGATGAACGCTAATGTCTTGATTGATCAAAGACGAGTAGGCGACGACGCGGATGAGCGCGCCTTCCAGCTCGCGGATGTTCGTATCGATCTGATTCGCGATATACATCATCGCTTCGTTCGGAATATCCAGGTTTTCGGCTTTGGCCTTCTTGCGAAGAATCGCGATTCGCGTCTCGAGATCCGGCGGCTGAATGTCGGTGATCAATCCCCATTCGAAGCGGGATCGGAGCCGTTCCTCCAGCGTCGGAATTTCCTTCGGAGGGCGGTCGCTCGAAATGACGATCTGCTTGCGCTCTTCGTGAAGTGCGTTGAACGTGTGGAAAAATTCTTCCTGCGTCTGTTCTTTCCCCGCCAAAAACTGAATATCGTCTATAAGAAGAATGTCGATATTTCGGTATTTATTGCGGAAGCTCTCGCCGCGGTTGTCGCGAATGGCGTTGATGAATTCGTTCGTGAACTTCTCGGACGAGATGTAAAGCACCCGTGCGCTAGGATTATGTTCCGCGATATAATGGCCGATCGCGTGCATCAAGTGCGTCTTGCCGAGGCCGACGCCGCCGTACAAAAACAGCGGATTGTACGCTTTCGCCGGCGCCTCGGCGACGGCGAGCGACGCGGCGTGGGCGAATCGATTGTTCGCGCCGATGACGAACGTATCGAACGTATACTTCGCGTTCAACATCGAGCCCCCGACCGACACCGGCTCGGCCGGCGGGGCGGGGCGCTTCGGAGGCTGCGGAGCCGGCGCCGCGGCGTTCGCCGCGTCGCGCTCCTCCTCCGTCACGATCCGAATTTCCACCTCTTGACCGGTGCATTCCAGGACGGCGGCCTGGATCAAACGGGTATATCGGTTCTCGAGCCATTCCCTCGCGAAGTTGTTCGGCGCGCAGATGGTCAGAGACGTCTCCGTCAAAGCGGCAGCCTTCGTCGATTTCAGCCACGTATCGAAGCTCGGGCGGCTCACTCTCGATTGCAACAATTGGAGAACGCTCTGCCATAATTGTGTGGGTTGGTTGTCCACAATCGATTCACTCCTTATAGGGCGGCGCATGATGACAAAAAAAAGACGGAAATCCCGTCGAATTATGTAGAAAGCATCGGATTCGCGTCGATGGTTTTCAACATAAGGTACATGTAGTCGGATAAACTTATCCTTAGCGGGGAAAAATGTTCACAATGTTATCCACACCATGTTGATAAATCGGAGGATAATTTGGGTTTATTCACAACGAAAACAATATCAATATAGCAAAAAGAGTGAAGGGTTTCAATGCGTTTCCGGGTGTTATCCACATTTTCACTATTTTCATTCATCTTTTATTTACAATCCTGCCTTCTGTTCGTATGTTGTTCACAATTCGACAAAATCGGACGAAAACGCGAAAAGGTTATGCACAAACTCGGATTTCGACGAATCGTGGCGCGGCTCCCGGGATTGTGGATTGTTCTTGACTTTGGGCGGGTCGGATGGTTAAATAGAAAAAGCGCTTTGTTTTTGGAGTGGAAAGGATCAAGGAGGTGTTGACCGATGGGACCGACATTTAAGCCGAACGTGAGCAAGCGGAAGAAAGTACACGGTTTCCGCAAGCGGATGGCGACGAAGAACGGACGTAAAGTCCTCGCCGCACGCCGTCTGAAGGGTAGAAAAGTAATCAGCGCATAAGCAACGCCTAGCCGGACCACTTTCATGTGGTCCTTTTTGTTTATTCCGGCCGGTTTGTGTCAAGGCTACATAAGTATGAAGAGTCAGGAGGCACGGCTTTCGTGCAGAAGAGGCTGCGACTTCGAAAAAAAGAAGACTTCGCGAAGGTGTTCAAACACGGCAAGGCGGCCGCGAATCATCAGTTCGTGGTGTACGTGAAGCATTCGCAGGCTGCGGAATCGTTCCGCTTCGGCGTGTCCGTAAGCAAGAAGGTCGGCAACGCGGTCGTGCGCAACCGGATGCGCCGGCGCGTCAAGGAGATCGTCCGCCGGATGGAGCCGCTGATGAAGCCTCGCGTCGATATCGTGTGCATCGTGCGCAAGCCCGCGTTGGAGCTTGATCATACGATGCTGAAGAAGAGCATTCATCATGTATTCAAGAGAGCGGACCTGCTGCAGACTCCGGTTCGGAAACAACCATGATTTTCAATGGTACGAAATGTATGATATAGTTTAGGATGATCCTTCGGACGCGCCTGGTGCGCCCGATACGATGGATATTTTCCTTATATATACGCTTGGGAGGGTTATCGTTGTTACTTCGACGTCATTGGAAATGGGCCTTACTCGCTCCGTTTTTGTTGCTTGCCGGTTGCAGCACGGGCACTACGTTAGACATCAATCGGGAAGGCTTCTGGGGCGGATACTTCGTCGGTCCCTTATCCGATGCGCTGGACTGGTTGGCCGCCGCGATGTTCGGCCAGTACGGACTCGCCATCATGGTCATCACGATCATCGTGCGGTTGATTATCCTGCCTCTCACGCTGAAACAGTATAAGTCTTCGAAGCAAATGCAAGCGATTCAACCGCAGCTGCAGGAACTCCGTCAGAAGTACGCGACAGATCCGAAGAAGCAGCAGGAAGAGACGATGAAGCTGTTCCAGCAGCACGGCGTCAACCCGCTCAGCGGCTGCTTCCCGCTGCTCATTCAGATGCCGGTCTTGATCGCGTTATACCAGTCGATCTTGGGCAACACGCATATCCGGGATAACACGTTCTTGTGGTTGCAGCTCGGCTCGCCGGACCCGATTTACGTGCTTCCGATTTTGGCGGCGCTCACGACGTTCCTCCAGCAGAAGATGATGCAAGCGCAGATGCCGCAAAACATGCAGATGCTCATGTTCATCTTCCCGATCTTGATTTTGGTCATGTCGTGGTCTTTCCCTTCGGCGCTCGTTCTGTACTGGGTATACAGCAACATCTTCACCATCGTGCAGTCGTACTTCATTTATAAACCTTCCTTTAGAGGCGAGGCGGTTAAAAATGTCGAAACGAGCGGACAACGAAAAAACCAAGGTGGTCAGCAGCGGAAAAACGGTAAGCGTCGCGGTAAATAAAGGACTTGCCGAGCTCGGCGCAACGGAGAAGGACGTCGAGATCGTCGTCTTGGAGCAGCCGTCCAAGGGATTGCTCGGACTGTTCGGAGCGAAGGACGCGAAGGTGGAGTTGACGCTTCGCAAGCCAGAGCCGGCGCCGCTCGCTCGGGACATCGCGCCGGCGGCGACCGACCCGGTCGCGAACGGAGAGGATCCGATCGAGCGATCCAAGTCGTATCTCGTCGTCGCGCTCCGGGAGATGGGGATCGACGCTTCGGTCGAATCGTCGACGGACGAAGACGGCAACATCGTCTTCCAGGTTACGGGGAAAGAGCTCGGCGCGCTCATCGGCCGCCGGGGACAGACGCTGGATGCGATGCAGACGCTGATTAACGTGTACGCGAATCGGTTGTCGGACGAACACGTTCGGATCGTGCTCGATGCGGAGCGATTTCGCGAGCGGCGGAAGAAGACGCTGGAAGACCTGTCGATGCGGCTCGCGAACCAAGTCGTCCGCACGCGGAAGGAAGTCGTCTTGGAGCCGATGTCTTCGCATGAACGGCGCATTATCCATTATAAGCTTCAACATCATCCTAAGGTGAAGACGTTCAGCAAGGGCGAAGAGCCGAATCGTAGAATCGTAATTGCATTGAAATCATAATGGGTCTTATTCCGGCAATGACTTGGTGTCTAAGTCATTGCTTTTTGTTTAGAGAGCTTTGTAGAGGCGGGTGAACTTATGTTGTTGGCGGAAGATACGATCGCGGCCATCGCGACGCCGCTCGGCGAAGGCGGCATCGCGGTCATTCGCGTGAGCGGACCGGATGCGGTCGGCGTCGTGGAGAAGGCGTTCCGGTCGAAGACGAAGCTGTCGCAGGTCGAATCCCATACGGTGCAATACGGACATGTCGTGAATCCGGCGGACGGCGAGCGGATCGAAGAAGCGTTGGTGACGGTCATGCGCGGTCCGCGTTCGTATACGGCGGAGGACGTCGTCGAAGTGAGCTGTCACGGAGGCATCGTCTCCGTGAAGAAAGTGTTGGACGTGCTGCTCGACGGCGGGGCGAGATTGGCCGAGCCGGGCGAATTCACGAAGCGCGCGTTCCTGAACGGCCGCATCGACTTGACGCAGGCCGAAGCGGTCATCGATCTGATTCGATCGAAGTCCGATCGCGCGTTCTCGATCGCGCTGAAGCAGGTCGACGGCGCGTTGTCGCGGAAGGTGAAGTCGCTTCGCCATACGTTAGTGGAGACGATGGCGCATATCGAGGTGAACATCGATTATCCGGAGCACGACGTCGAAGAACTGACGAACGCCTTCATTCGGGAGAAATGCGAATTCGCGCTCGGCGCGATCGACGAGATGCTTCGAACGGCAGAGCAAGGCAAGCTGCTTCGGGAAGGGATCGAGACGGCGATCGTCGGCAAGCCGAACGTGGGCAAGTCGTCGCTGCTCAATACGCTGGCACAGGACAATCGGGCGATCGTCACCGACATTCCCGGCACGACGCGCGACGTCATCGAGGAGTACGTGACGGTCGGCGGCATTCCGCTGAAGCTGCTCGATACGGCGGGCATCCGCGAGACGTCGGACGTCGTGGAACGCATCGGCGTGGAGAGGTCGCGGAGCGCGATCGCGTCCGCGGATTTGATCTTGTTCGTGGTGAACGGCAACGAACCGTTGTCCGACGAGGAAGAGAGTCTCCTGGAGGAGCTCAAGGATCGACAAACGATTCTGATTGTGAATAAAATGGACTTGGCGACGCATATTCAGATGGATGCGTTGTATCGACGCCTTCCCGCCGAACGGATCGTGCGTCTTTCGGCGAAAGAGGGAGAAGGACTGGAACGGCTCGAGAAGGCGATCGGCGCCTTGTTTTTCAGCGGGAAGATCGAATCGGGCGATATTACGTATGTCAGCAACGTGCGGCATATTCATTTATTGAAGAAAGCTAGGGCCTCCCTGCAGGAAGCGATCGAAGGCGTCGCGGCGCTCATGCCGATCGATATGGTGCAGATCGACGTGCGGAACGCGTGGGAACACCTAGGAGAGATGATCGGCGACGCGGTGAGCGATTCGTTGATCGATCAAATTTTTTCGCAATTTTGTTTGGGCAAGTAAGAAATTTTTCGAGGAGGGATAGGGTTATGACCACAGGTTATGCAGCGGGCGAATTCGACGTCATCGTGATCGGGGCCGGCCATGCGGGCTGCGAAGCGGCGCTCGCGTCCGCGCGGATGGGCTGCGATACGCTGCTGCTTACGATCAATCTCGATATGGTGGCTTTCATGCCATGCAATCCGTCGATCGGAGGTCCGGCCAAAGGGCATGTCGTTCGAGAGATCGACGCGCTCGGCGGCGAGATGGGACGCAACATCGATAAGACATATATTCAGATGCGGATGCTGAACACGGGGAAGGGTCCGGCGGTTCACGCGCTTCGCGCGCAGGCGGATAAGTTCCTATACCAGCATACGATGAAGGAAACGATCGAGAAGACGCCGAACTTGACGCTTCGTCAGGGCATGGCGGAGAAGCTCATCGTCGAAGACGGCGTATGCCGCGGCTGCGTGACGAAGACCGGCGCCGAATATCGGGCGAAAACCGTCGTCTTGACGACGGGCACGTATTTGCGCGGGAAGGTCATTATCGGGGAGTTGATGTACGAGAGCGGCCCGAACAATCAGCAGCCGTCCGTCGGACTGGCGAAGCATCTGAAAGAACTGGGCTTCGATCTCGTGCGGTTCAAGACCGGAACGCCGCCGCGTGTGCATAAGGATTCGATCGATTTCGAAAAGATGGAGATTCAACCGGGCGATAACGAGCCGAAGACTTTCTCGTACGACGACGTCAAACAACCGTCGGATCCGCAATTGCCGTGCTGGTTGACGTACACGTCGGGAGAGACGCACGAAATCATCAACTCCAATCTGCATCGGGCGCCGATGTTTTCGGGGGCGATCGAAGGTACGGGACCGAAATATTGCCCTTCGATCGAGGATAAGATCGTTCGATTCGCGGATAAGCCGAAGCATCAGTTGTTTCTGGAGCCGGAAGGCCGGTATACGTCCGAATATTACGTGCAGGGCTTGTCCACGAGCATGCCGGAGGACGTGCAGCTTCGGATTTTGCGTTCGATTCCCGGCATGGAGCGGGCGGAGATGATGCGGACCGGATACGCGATCGAATACGACGCCGTCGTACCGACGCAGCTGTGGCCGACGCTCGAGACGAAGCGTCTGCCGGGCTTGTTCACGGCGGGGCAAATCAACGGAACGTCCGGGTACGAGGAAGCTGCGGCGCAGGGCATTATGGCCGGCATCAACGCGGCTCGGAAGGTGCTCGGGAAGGATCCGGTCGTGTTGGATCGCTCGCAGGCGTACATCGGCGTATTGATCGACGATCTCGTCACGAAGGGAACGAGCGAACCGTACCGTCTGTTGACGTCGCGCGCGGAATATCGCCTTCTGCTTCGTCACGACAACGCCGATCTTCGATTGACAGATATCGGATACGAGATCGGATTGATTCCTCAGGAACGGTACGATCGATATTTGGCGAAGAAAGCGTTGGTCGAACAGGAGATCGATCGTCTCCATAAGACGAAGCTTCGTCCCGAAGAACACGTCCAAGCGGTGCTTGCGGAAGCGGGTTCGGTGCTGCTGAACAATTCGGTCGATGCCGCTTCCATCCTCAGACGACCGGAAATTTCGTACGCCCATATCGAACGGATGAGTCCGTCTCCGTACGAACTGGATGTCGAGATGAAGGAGCAGGTCGAGATCCAGTTGAAATATGTCGGGTATATCGAAAAGCAGCTGCAGCAGGTCGAACGGCTGAAGAAGATGGAGAAGAAAAAAATCCCGGAGGATATCGACTACTTCGCCGTTCATGGTCTCGCCACGGAGGCGAAGCATAACTTAAGTCGAATCCGTCCGATCTCGATCGGCCAAGCGTCCCGGATCGGCGGCGTAACGCCGGCGGATCTTTCGATCCTGCTCGTCTATTTGGAACAATACAATAAAGTGACCGCCGCAAGAGGATAACGCGAGGCGGGAGAGAGGTTAGCGATGTCCGACCCTAGAGAGACGTTCCGAGGTTTGCTTGCGGAGCGCGGCATAGCCGTCACGGAACGACAGCTGGAACAATTCGAGATCTATTACCGGGAACTGGTCGAGTGGAACGAGAAGATGAATTTAACGGGAATTACGGAGAAGGAGCAAGTGTACATCAAACACTTCTACGATTCGATTTCTCTGTCGTTCTTCCACCCGTTGGACGACGTTCGTTCGATCGCCGATATCGGCTCGGGCGCCGGGTTTCCCAGCATTCCGTTGAAAATCGCGTTTCCGCATTTGCGCGTGACGATCGTAGATTCGCTGCAGAAGCGGATCGGGTTTCTCCGACATCTAGTGGAGCGACTGGGCGTGAACGACGTCGATTGCGTTCACGCTCGCGCGGAGGATGCGGCGCGGCTCGAGGCGCATCGCGATCGATACGATGTCGTAACGGCTCGCGCCGTCGCCCGCCTGAATGTACTGTCGGAGTTTTGCCTTCCGTTCGTCCGTCCTCAGGGCGTATTCATCGCCATGAAGGGCTCCGACCCGGGGGAGGAGCTGAAGGAAGCGGCTTTCGCGTTCAAAGAGCTTGGTGGCGCCGTAGAGTCGGATTTCGCTTTCGAATTACCTATGGAGCAGTCTGGAAGACATGTGATCGTCGTTCGGAAGACGAAGGCGACGCCGGGCAAATATCCGCGCAAACCCGGCGTCCCGTTGAAGATGCCGCTTCTCGGCGCGCGATAACGGCGTAGATGTTTCACGTGGAACATTTTTATGTCCGAAATCTAATTTCTTTCCGACGCAGGAGCAGGAAATTCGACATGGGTATCGAATAAACAATATTACGGCAAAAACGTGACTTGTCTCCGTCCCTCCGGCGGAGGCTTGTTTTGCCTATTGTCGTGTTTTCGCGAGCGGTTTGAACGCAATACTCTCTATACGTGATCGCTGAATCGACCTTGCGCGTAATTTACGATCATTATTTCGAAAGTATGGTGCAACGTACATGAAGGAACAATTCAATCGGTTTTTTGGGCTGCAGGAGAAGACGACGAACGAAGAAGTGAAGATGATTCCGGTCGAATCGATCGTTCCGAGTCCTTATCAGCCAAGATCCGTATTTGACGACGAGCGCATCGAAGAATTGTGCCAGACGATTCGGACGCATGGCGTCATTCAACCGATCGTCGTTCGCGTTCGCGACGGCAGACATGAGCTGATCGCGGGGGAACGCCGTTGGAGAGCCGTACGGAAGCTGGAGTGGGACACCATCCCGGCGATCGTGCGCGAATTCAACGATTCGCAAGCGGCGTCGATATCATTGATCGAAAATCTGCAGCGCGAAGGGTTGACTTCGATCGAGGAAGCGATCGCGTACCAGAAGCTCATCGAAATTCATCAGCTTACGCAGGAAAGCTTGGCGCAGCGGCTGGGGAAGAGCCAATCGACAATCGCCAACAAAATTCGTCTGCTGCATCTGTCGGAGCCGGTGAAGCAAGCGCTGCTGGAGCGTCAGATTACGGAACGCCATGCAAGAGCGATGCTTGCGCTGCCGACGGAGGAGCTGCAGCTCAAGGTGTTGGAAGATATCGTCACGAAGGAATTGAACGTAAAGCAGACCGAGACGCGAATTCAATTCATCCTCGAGTCCATTCGCCAGAGCGTCGAGAAAAAGCCGAAGCGGATTTCCTTCTCGAAAGACGTCCGACTTGCGGTCAACACGATCCGACAATCCGTCGACATGGTCATGGGGACGGGGATGAACATCGTTAAAGACGAGCAAGACTACGAAGATCGATACGAAATCATCATTAAAATACCGAAGCGATAATTACGATACCAGCACCTGGTCGATAGCGGCGCAAGCCGCTTTTTTCTTCGCTCGTTCGCGCGAGGGTACGGTTATTGCGTTCGATTTCATGTTTTGAGGTGAACACGGTTGTCCAAAATCATTGCAATTACGAACCAAAAGGGCGGCGTCGGCAAGACGACGACCTCGGTCAACCTGGGAGCGTCGCTCGCTTCTTTGGGGAAGAGAGTGCTGTTGATCGATATCGATCCGCAGGGCAATTCGACGAGCGGGATCGGCGTCAACAAAGCGGACGTCCAATATTGTATCTACGACGTATTAATTAACGATATTCACCCGAAAGACGCGATCGTCGATACGAACATTCCGAATTTGAAAATGATTCCGGCCACCATCCAATTGGCCGGCGCCGAGATCGAGCTCGTGCCGACGATTTCCCGCGAGGTGCGGCTGAAGAAGTCGATCCAGCTCGTGCGGCATATGTTCGACTACATCTTGATCGATTGTCCTCCGTCGCTCGGCATCTTAACCGTAAATTCGCTCACGGCCTCCGATTCCGTCATCATTCCGATCCAATGCGAGTATTACGCGCTCGAAGGGTTAAGCCAACTGCTCAACACGATTCGCTTGGTGCAAAAGCATCTGAACACGTCGCTTCAGATCGAAGGCGTGCTGCTGACGATGTTCGACGCGAGAACGAATCTAGGCATCCAAGTCATCGAAGAGGTCAAGAAGTACTTCCAACACAAGGTGTATCAGACGATCATCCCGAGGAACGTTCGATTAAGCGAGGCGCCCAGCCATGGGCAGTCCATCATTACGTACGACCCGAGATCGAAGGGTGCAGAAGTCTACATGGAGCTTGCAAAGGAAGTGATCTCCATTGAATAAGAGATTGGGCAGAGGATTGGATGCGTTAATTCCGGCGCTAAACATCAAAGAAGACGATAAAATCCTCGAAATATCCGTCTCGCAGCTGCGGCCGAATCCGTATCAGCCGCGGAAGCACTTCGACGACGACAGCATCGCCGATTTGGCCGGCTCCATTAAGGAGCATGGCGTCATCCAACCGATCATCGTACGCGCCGTAGTGAAGGGGTACGAAATTATCGCCGGCGAACGCCGTTGGAGAGCGACGCAGCAGGCGGGCTTGGCGACGATTCCTGCGGTCGTCCGCAATTTTTCCGACCAACAAGTAATGGAGATCGCGCTGATCGAGAACTTGCAGCGCGAGGATCTGAACGCGATGGAAGTGGCGTTGGCGTATCAGAACTTGATCGACACGTTCTCGTTGACGCAGGAAGAATTGTCGGCGAAGGTCGGCAAGTCCAGATCGCACATCGCGAATTTTCTTCGGTTGCTTTCCTTGCCTGCGAAGGTGAAGGAATATGTTTCACGTGGAACATTGTCGATGGGACATGCGCGCGCAATCGCGGGCATGAAGGACGAGAAGGCGATCCTTGAATTGACGGAACGGACGATCGTCGAACAATGGAGCGTACGCGAGCTGGAAGAGGCGATTCGGAAGCTGGAGGATCAGCAGAAGAAGCAGCCGAAGCCGAAGAAGATCAAGCGGGACCCGTACATTCACGCGTTGGAAGAAGACTTGAGGGATTATTTGAAGACGACGGTGAAAATTAAGTCGAATAAGGAAAAAGGCAAGATCGAAATCCTATATTACTCGAACGACGACCTGCAGCGATTGTTAGAGATCATGCAAGGGAAATATACAGGATAAGCGAACAAAGCCATGCAGCATACCGACGAATCCGAGAGGATCGCAGGTATGCTGATTTCATGTTTGGAGGCGGATGGAATGGACGTGTACTATTTCGACAACGCCGCGTCGTCGTGGCCGAAGCCGCCGGGCGTCGCGGAAGCGATGGTCGAAGCGATGGCGGCATACGGCGCGAACCCGGGGAGAGGAAGCCACCGAATGGCGGTGGAGGCGAGCAAGTCGATGTTTCGGACGAGGAAGAAGCTGGCGACGTTGTTCGGCATTCGAAATCCGAACGATATCGCGTTCGCTTTAAATACGACGATGGCGCTCAATACCGCGATCCTCGGGTTCGTGAAGCCGGGGGATCACGTCGTATGCACGGCGGTGGAACATAATTCCGTTCGTCGTCCGCTCGAATGGCTGAAATCGGAGAAGGGCGTTCGAGTAACGTACGTAACCTTGTCGGAGGACGGAAGCCTGGATCCGATGGACGTGAAGAGAGCGATGGAGCCGAACACTCGACTGATCGTGGCGAATCACAGCTCCAACTTGCTCGGCAGCGTCTTGCCGATCGAGGACATCGGCGGCATCGCGAAGGCGCACGGCGCGGCGCTGCTCGTCGATGCCGCCCAAACGGCGGGCGTGCTCGAAATCGACGTCGCGCGGATGGGCATCGATATGCTGGCGTTCCCGGGGCATAAAGCGTTGTATGGTCCGCAAGGAACAGGAGGGTTGTACATCTCGCCGGAGCTGGAGGTCGATCCGATCATCGTCGGGGGGACGGGCAGTCAATCGGAGGCGATCGGACAACCGACGGTCCGTCCGGATCGGTACGAATCGGGTACGCAGAACGGTCCGGGAATTGCAGGATTGGGCGCCGGCTTGGACTTCGTCCTGCATGAGACGCCGGCAAACATCCATACTAAGGAATGGACGTTGACCCAGAGGCTCATGGAAGGATTGCTTCGCATGGGAGGCATGCGCGTGTTGGGGCCGAGCGTCGGAACGCAACGGACGGGAATCGTATCATTCGTTACGGAAGACATCGACAGCGCCGAGCTGTCGTTCATCCTGGACCAACATTTCCGAATCGCGGTCCGAGCCGGATATCATTGTACGCCGCTTGCCCATCGGACGGCCGGAACGGAAGCGACGGGAGCGGTGAGAGCGAGCGTCGGCGCGTTCTCGACGACGGAGCATGTGGAATATTTCCTTGAATCCATGAAGCAGATCTTGCAATCCTACCGGAACAAGGGCTAGAGACAAAGACGACGGGGGGAGAAGCGTCATGGGGGAAACAGTTGTGTTCGAAGTGCCGCTTGAGGGGTGGATTTCCGCCGGCACCGTACTAATTGTATTATTATTCGTATTATGGATCGCCGCTCTCGTTCGGATCGGCAGACTGAAGCGCCGCCTGCACGCGTTCGTGGACGGAAGCGGCATGCCCGATTTGGAATCCGTCATGCGACAGATGCATGAAAGGATGAACGCGCTGGCGTCGAAGACGGAAGCGCACGGGCACGCGATCGAGAAGCTGGAAGCGAAATCGGGTCGGATGAAATCCAACGTAGGGGTCGTTCGCTACAATCCGTTCGAAGATCGGGGGAGCGACCTGAGTTTCTCGGTTGCGTTCCTGGACGATCGCGAGGACGGCGTCGTGATCAGCGCGCTGCACAGCCGCGACGAAAGCCGCGTCTATGCGAAGCCGCTGGAGGCCGGGGCGTCAGGATATCCGTTGACGCCCGAGGAGAAGCGAGCGATCACTCAAGCGAAGCCGAAGCTCTAGAGGAGGAGAAGCGTTCCTCCGCCGCAAGCCGGATCGATTCGGAGATGACGTCCGCCATGTTGACGACCAGCGAGAGGCGCGTATTCTGAAGGACGAAATATTCCATGAATCCGCCGACGTTCACGATGCCCGTGACATGGTAATCGCCGACGGGAGGCAGCTCCTTGTTGACGCCGGCTCCCGGCTTTACGGGGCCGTCGCCCGCTTGAATGCAGCCGACGCTCGACAGTTGGCCGAGGCACGCGTCGATGGCTACGATGAACGGATTGCGGTGCGATCGCTGGATTTCTTCGAGCCGATCGGTTAAGTTGACGGCATGTACCGGCTCGTCCAAAGTGCCGTAGACCGGGATGTTCGAGTGCTTATGTAGCGAGCTGCCGACGAGCGGTCCCAGGGCGTCGCCCGTGGAACGGTCCGTGCCGACGCAGACGACGACGATCGGTTGATACGCCGGTACGGCGGCGAAGATGTGGCGAAGCCGGTCGCTTAATTGACCGACCGCGTCCGGATCCGTGTGCGGAAGCTTCAAGGGCGCCGGGGGCGCCGGTTTTTTGTTCGTCAAGAACGAGAAAGATCCGATAGAAAAGTTCATAGCACTCCCGCCTATCGCTTAGCATGATTGTAGTAGTAACAGTATACGGATGGCGGGCGTTTTTTATACGCGTCATAGGACGCGCTCATAGATTTTTCGATAGAGTCTTACATAGAAAAAGGGGGCCTCTGCGATGCCGGAGCAATACGTAATCGCCTTCGATTCCACGCAGCAGGCGATTCGGACGGAAATGCTGCTCGAATACGCCAATATCGAGATCGATACGCTGCCGACGCCGAAGGAAATCACGGCCGGATGCGCGCTGTCGATCGGATTCGGCGGGGCGGATTTGGGACGGGTGAAGACGATCCTTAGGGAAGAGCGGGTGGAGGTACGAGGCATCTACTTAAAAAAAGAATCCGGGTATGATACGATTGAATTCTAGACGCGAAGGAGGAATTCGATGAGCGAAGGCGTACCAGTCGTAGATTTTATAACCGAGACGACGGCGCTGCTGACCGATCCGGACGTGTGGATCGCGGTGTTGTGGGTCGTCGCGAAGATCGTGGTCTACTTCGTTGCGGGCCGCATCATCGTACGATACGTCGGTCGAGTGATCACCCATATGATGATCGAGCGGAAGACGGACGGAAGAGGGCCGGTGAAAATCGATCCCCGCCGGACGCAGACGATCGGCAGGCTCGTCAACAACGTCGTGTCGTATACCGTCAACTTCATCGTGCTTATGCTGATTTTATCGGAAATCGGCGTCGATCTCGCCCCGCTTCTCGCGGGCGCCGGAGTGATGGGGCTGGCGATCGGGTTCGGGGCGCAAAGTCTCGTGAAGGATGTGATCACGGGGTTTTTTATCATTTTCGAAGATCAATTCGCGGTGGGGGACGTCATCAAGACGGGCAACTTCCAAGGGACGGTTCAGGAAATCGGACTTCGGGTCACGCGGATCAAGAGCTGGAACGGCGAAGTGCATATTATCCCGAACGGGGCGATTCTCGAGGTGACGAACTTCTCGACCAACAACTCCGTCGGGGTGGCGGACGTCTCGATCGCGTACGAGTCGAATATCGAGAAGGCGACCGAGGTCATCCGACGCACCGCGCTCGAAGTGTTCGAGTCGAACGAAAATATGGTTAAAGAACCTGAGGTGCTCGGCGTGCAAGCGCTCGGCGCATCCGAAGTGGTCATTCGCGTTACGTTCGAGTGTAAACCGATGACGCACTTCGGCGTGGGGCGCCAAATGAACGCGGCGATTAAGGAGGCCCTCGAGAAGGAAGGAATCGAGATTCCTTATCCGCGGCTCGTAACGTTCCAAAGATCGGTGTGAAACGGGGGAGAGAGGGATGGCGGAAGCGAAGACGTACGGGCTGGGCGACGTCGTCTTAATGAAGAAGCCGCATCCGTGCGGCGCGAACGAGATGGAGATTATCCGGATGGGGATGGATATCCGCATCAAGTGCCGCGGATGCCAGCACAGCGTCTTGGTGCCGCGGGCGAAATTCGAGAAGCGGTTCAAGAAGGTACTGATCGCGGCGCCGAAGAAAGAGGACGAAGCGGCGACGGAATAACGAGTCGACAAGGTATTGCGAAAGCGGCCGAGCTGTGATAAGATAAGTCCTGTCGTCGCAAAACGGAGAGGTACCCAAGAGGCCCAAGGGGGTTGACTCGAAATCAACTAGGCGGCGCAAGCCGTGCGTGGGTTCGAATCCCACTCTCTCCGCCATACATAAGAAGCCAGTCGGTGCCATACAGGCGCCGGCTTTTTTTGTTGCCGATAGAAACTTTCGTATGCAGCACGCGCTCGAACTCGATTGCATGCCCGCCGCCCCCGATGGGGACCCTAATAGCAGGGGGTGAGCGACATGACAAGGAAACCGAACCGGACCTATAAGGAAAACGACGGCAACAAGTATGAGCATATTCCGAATTACGCCGAGCAGGTGATCAAGAAACGTACCGAACGTCATAACTCTTATAGGGAGCAACAGGAATTAATGATTAAAGACCGATAACCATTCACTTCTCCCGGCTCGCGCGAATACGATATCCCATTACGAAGGCTTTCGCCGAAGTCGGGAGGAGTCTGGAATGGAACGATCGGACTCGAGGCCGACAGCGAAGTGGGGACCTTGGTGGGAATCGTTTTTTTATTTTCTCGGCGCGTTCGCCGGCTGGTTGGCCCATTTCTGCTCCGGCCTTTAACCTTTACCTTTTTAACGTGCGTGAATGATGAAACGAAAAAAGAAGCATGCCCGGGAACGCGCGAGCGCCACGGCCATGCTTCTTTTTCGCCTTAGTGAGAATTGCGCTTCGTCTCCATGACCCAGACGCGATCGCCGTTTTCGTTATCCGGCAGTTTATCGCCTTTCTTCAGCTCGACGCGCTTCGGGTTTTCGACCCCCATGTGCACGGCGTTCTCCCCGACTTCGATGTAGATACCGTTATTCGGCGCCTTGTCGCCTGGATGAAACCGAGTCCGTTCGCCCATCGTCATCACCCCCGTCTATTAGGGTATCCACCGGCGTCCGAAACATGTTTCCCGGAATGTGCCAGCGGGGGAGGGAAATAGGCGCTTGCCCCGCGTTGTCGAATTTGGTATATTAGAGCTTAGTGTGAGTTTATAGCTCTCGCTCCTTGCTCCGCGTTCGTGCGGGGCCATAGACCAAGAGGAGGTGAATTATCGATGCGCAAGTACGAGATTATGTACATTGTCCGTTCCGACGTGGAAGAAGCGGCGGTCCAAGCGATCGTGGAACGGTTCCAAGGCATTATCAATAACGGCGGCGAAGTGACGAAGACCAACGTGATGGGCAAGCGCCGTCTTGCGTACGAGATCAACAAGAACCGCGACGGAATCTACGTGCTGGTGAATTTCACAGCTACGCCGGAAATCGTCAAGGAACTGGATCGCGTGATGCGGATTACGGACGAAGTGATCCGTTTCATGATCGTACAAGACGTAGCGTAAAGCGCCGCAAGGCGTAAAGGTCCGTTACAGGAGGGATTGCGTTGCTGAACCGCGTCATATTAATCGGCCGATTGACGAAGGACCCCGAGCTGCGGTACACGCCGGCCGGCGTGGCCGTCGCGCAATTTACGCTGGCGGTCGACCGACCGTTCTCGAGCCAAGGCGGCGAGAGAGAGGCGGACTTCATTCCCGTCGTGGTATGGAGACAGCTGGCGGAGACGTGCGCGAATTATCTGCGCAAGGGCCGGTTGGCCGCCGTGGAAGGGCGGATCCAAGTTCGCAATTACGACAATAACGAAGGCAAGCGCGTCTACGTTACGGAAGTCATTGCGGACAACGTGAGATTCTTGGAGCGCCCGAACCGCGAAGGTGACGAAGGGGCGCGCGAACCGCAAGGCGGCGGAGGTTACCAAGGCGGAGGCGGCGGCTATCAAGGCGGCGGCCGAAGCGGCGGCGGCGGCGGCCAACGGGGCGGCGGAAACTTCGACCCGTTCGCCGACGACGGCAAGCCGGTGGACATCTCCGACGACGATTTGCCGTTCTAACGTGAACCTTAAGGCAATGCGAAGATAGAACATTTTCCGACGAAAGGAGTTTGAACCGAACATGGCAGAGCAACAAGAGCGTCCGGAACGCGGCGAGCGCCCGGAGCGCGGCGAGCGTAAATTCGGCGGCCGCGGCAAGCGCGGAGGCAAGCGCCGGAAGGTGTGCTTCTTCACGGTCAACAAGATCAAGCACATCGACTATAAGGATGTAGACTTGCTGAAGAAGTTCATCAGCGAGCGCGGCAAGATTTTGCCGCGGCGCGTGACGGGTACTTCCGCGAAGTACCAGCGCGCATTGACCGTTGCGATCAAGCGTTCGCGCCAGATGGCGTTGATCCCTTACACAACGGAATAGGATGTAAATCCGAGGAGCCGTTCCGACAGTCAGATGCGACTGGGGACGGCTTCTTTTCGTGTTCGGAGCGACGCGAGCGAGCGAAAGCGAATGCGATTTGTGTTATAATGCAAACAGTAGCGGCTGAACGAAAGCCGGCGGTAAGGAGCAGGACCATGACGAACGGCAAAGAAATGGACGTCGCCCGCAAGGCGAAGATCATCGAATGGCTGAAAACCGAAATGCTGGACGAAATGGCGCAGCTGTTCCGCGGCTTGTGGGAAGGGCGCCAGGCGAAGATCGTCGACGGATTGGCGAGCTTGATCGTATCTTCTTATCTACTGGCTCGACGTCTTGGCGTCAGCTACCGGGAACTGGACGATACCGTTCTCGAGAAATTAAAAACACATAAACGAGATCATCACCAATTGGAAGAATGGTATGGGGACTTGTCTTCCTTGGAGAAACATCTGGATGGAAGGTGAATGCGGTTGTCCGCTGAACAAGCGTCACTGAAGAAGCATGCCCTCGTCTGGGGAATCGTGTTATTCCTCGTACATCTTTCGTTACTAACGCCGCTGCTCATTATTACGGTCTGGTTCGCAGCGGTACCGGCCGTGCTCTTATACGTGAAGTCGAACCGGGCTTGGTTCGCCGGCGTCTCGGCCGTCTCGTTGATCGTCGGGGCGGCGTTGTCCGGCTCGCTGGCGATCGCGTACCTCGGCATCGCATTGACGACGCTCGTTCCGGGCATCGCGCTCGGGGAGGCGTACCGCCGAAGATGGACCGCCCGGAAATCGATCACGGCCGGCGTCGTCGCCTATCTGGCCGTCTATTTGCTGACGATTCTGATCGCTACGATGATGGGCGTCAACCTGACGACGACGATCGCGGACACGATCCGCGACGGCATGGCGTATTTCCCGGAAAATGTTAGCTCGATTATCACCGACGAGACGCTGCACGAGTTCATTCAGCTAAGCGTGATGATGATTCCGTTCTATCTCATCGCGACGTCGACGTTCCTGACGGTGCTGACGCATACGATCGCAAGAAGAATCGCGAATCGGACCCGCGGCGCGTCGATTCCTCAGCTTCCCCCGATCCGAGATTGGAAGCTGCCGCGTTCGTTCGTCTGGTATTACTTGATCGCGCTGTTCGCCGAGCTGTTCGTCCCGGTCGATCCGGGGTCGTTCCTGTCCACGATCGTCGTAAACATCGTTCCGATTTTGATGCTAGCGTTCGTCGTGCAAGGCGTCTCGTTCTTGTTTTTCATCGGTCATGCGAAGCGGAAAATGTGGATCCCATGGCTCGGCGTCGTCGCCGTCGTATTGTTCAACCCTCTGTTCATGCCGTTCAGCTTGCTCGGCGTCTTCGATACGGCGTTCCCGCTCAGGGATCGGTTCCGTAAATCCTAACGAGTAGGGAGGAGGACGGCGTCATGCCGAAATGGTTGCAAGCTCGATGGATGCGTCTGCACGCGACGATTCCGTTGGCTTTGTCCCTCGCGCTGTCTCTGGCGCTGCTCGGATTTTCCTGGGTCGTCGGCGCGCTGGCGTTAATCGTCGTGGCGGCTGCGACGGTATACGTCCTCCAGGCCGAACGCAAGAGCCGCGAAGAGATGAACGCGTACATCTCCACGATCACGCACCGCGTGAAGAAGGCCGCGAGCGACGTCATCTCCGAGATGCCGATCGGCATCGTGCTCTATGGGGAAGACCGGCAGGTGGAATGGCATAACGGCTCGATCGCGAAGGCGATGGACCGGGAATCGCTCGTCGGCGAGTCGATCACGGCGTTATGGCCCGCGCTGAAGTCGTTGAAGGAGAAGGATAAGGAAGCGACGATCGAACTGACGTTCAACAAGCGATCGTTCCAAGCAAGGGTTCGCCCCGAGGAGCGGCTGCTCTATTTTACCGACGTGACGCAGTATGCGACGCTTGCCAAAAAATACGAGGAAGAACGCATTGCATTCGGGCTGCTCGTACTGGATAATGTGGACGAAGTGACGCAAGGCATGGACGATCAAGCCCGCAGCCTGACGATGGCCACCGTGACGACGGTGCTCAACGAATGGGCCGTCCGCCACCGCTTGTATATGCGACGGACCTCGTCGGACCGATATTTCTTATTGCTGAACCAGAAGGAGCTCGCGACGCTGGAACAAAGCCGCTTCGATGTTTTGGACGAAGTGAAGGACGCGACCGCGCACCTGAAGCTGCCGATGACGATCAGCATCGGCGTGGCCGCCGGAGCGGCGGGGTTGCTCGAGCTCGGGCAGATAGCGCAGACGAGCTTGGACATCGCGCTCGGCCGCGGCGGCGATCAAGTCGCCGTGAAGGTAGGCGACCGCGTAAGCTTCTACGGCGGCAAATCGAACGCGGTGGAGAAGCGCACGCGAGTGCGCGCGCGCGTCATCTCGCACGCGCTGCGCGACTTGATGAAGGAAAGCGATAGGATCGTCGTCATGGGGCATAAGATCCCCGATATGGACGCCGTCGGCGCCGCGATCGGCGTGCTGAAGGCGGCCGAGACGTTCGGCAAGCCGGCGTTCATCGTGCTCGAAGGCGTCAATCCGTCGATCCACCGGATGATGGAGATGATCTACGAGGACGAGGAGCTCACGAGCAAGTTCGTCTCTCCGGAGGACGCGTACCATCTCATTACGCCGAAGACGCTGGCGGTCGTCGTCGACACGCATAAGGCGTCGCTCGTCGCCGAGCCGAAGCTGCTTGGGCTGACGAAGCGTCTCGTCGTCATCGATCATCACCGCCGCGGCGAAGAGTTCATCGGGGAAGCGACGCTCGTGTATATGGAGCCGTACGCGTCGTCGACGTGCGAGCTGGTGACGGAGCTGTTGCAGTACATCCACGACGGGCTGGCGCTCGGCGTGCTCGAGGCGACGTCGATGCTCGCGGGCATCGTAACCGACACGAAGAGCTTCTCGGTGCGCACGGGCTCGCGGACGTTCGAGGCGGCCTCGTTCCTGCGCCGCAACGGAGCGGACTCTTCGCTTATACAGCGGCTGCTGAAGGACGACTTGCCCGGTTACTTGATGAAGGCGGACATTATCCGGCATGCGCGCATCGTGCATAAGCACTTCGCCGTGGCGGTCACGCAGCCGGGGCAGCGTTATCCGCAGCTGCTCATCGCGCAGGTCGCCGATACGCTGTTGAATATGCAAGGCATCGTCGCGTCGTTCGTCGTCTGCGAACGGCCGGACGGCTTGATCGGCATCAGCGCCCGCTCGATGGGCCAGGTGAACGTGCAGCTCATTATGGAGCGTCTCGGCGGCGGAGGCCATCTGACGAACGCGGCGACGCAGCTGGAAGGCTCGATTAAAGACGCGGAAGAACGTCTATTGACGTTATTGAATAGCTACGAAGACAGGGAGGGGCTCTTGGAATGAAAGTAATTTTCCTGCAAGACGTGAAGGCGCAAGGGAAGAAAGGTCAGATTAAAGAGGTTTCCGAAGGATACGCTTTGAACTTCCTCATTCCGCGCGGGCTGGCGAAGCCCGCGTCGGAAGGCAACGTGAAGACGCTCGAGAATCAGAAGCAAGCCGAGCTTCGCCGCAAGGAACAAGAGAAGATCGATGCGCAGGAGCTCGCGAAGCAGCTGGAGGGCATCACGGTCGTGCTGACGTCGAAGGCGGGCGAGGGCGGCCGGTTGTTCGGTTCCATCACGAACAAGCAAGTCGCCGAAGAGCTGGAGAAGATGAAGATCAAGCTGGATAAACGGAAGATCGTGATGGACGAGCCGATCCGCACGCTCGGCGTGACGCAGGTGCCGGTGAAGCTGCATCCGGAAGTGACCGGCACGCTCAAGGTACAAGTCAAGGAAGGAAGTTAAGCGCGATGAACGGGAATGGAGAAACACCGGTTTTCGATCGGATTCCGCCGCAAAATCTGGAGGCGGAGCAAGCGGTGCTAGGCGCCATCTTGCTCGACAGCGTCGCCATCATTACGGTTATGGAGACGCTCAAGGCCGAGGATTTCTACCGCCAGGCCCATCAATATATTTTCGAAGCGATGATCGATCTGAACGGCGACAACGAGCCGATCGATCTGATCACGTTGACGACGCGGCTGCAGGCGAAGCAGCAGCTCGGCGAGATCGGCGGCATTCAATATTTGACCGAGCTCGCGAGCGCCGTGCCGACGGCCGCGAACGTTACGTACTATGCGAAGATCGTCGAAGAAAAGTCGATGCTGCGCCGCCTCATTCGGACCGCGACGGAGATCGTCACGAACGGCTACGCGGCGGCGGACGACGTCGGAAGCCTGCTCAGCGAAGCGGAGATGCGCATCCTCGAAATCTCGAACCGGAAGTCGAGCACCGGCTTCATCTCGATCAAGGACGTCCTGATGGAAGTGTTCGAGAAGGTCGAGAAGCTGTACAACGATCGGGGGAAGACGACGGGCATTCCTTCCGGCTTCCCCGACCTCGACAAGATGACGGCAGGCTTCCAGCGAAGCGACCTGATTATCGTCGCCGCGCGTCCGTCCGTCGGCAAGACCGCCTTCTCGCTGAACGTCGCGCAGAACGTCGCCGTGCGCGCGAAGGAGACGGTGGCCATCTTCTCGCTCGAGATGTCGGCCGCGCAGCTCGTCCAGCGGATTATTTGCGCAGAGGCGAACGTCGACGCGGGACGGATTCGGACGGGGACGCTCGAAGGCGACGACTGGGAGAAGCTGACGATGGCGATCGGCACGCTGTCCGAGGCGGAAATCTATATCGACGATACGCCGGCCATTACCGTCGCCGACATTCGCGCGAAGTGCCGCCGCCTCAAGAAGGAGAAGGGGCTCGGCATGATTCTGATCGATTACCTGCAGCTGATCGCGGGCCGCGGCAAAGCCGGGGAAAACCGGCAGCAGGAAGTATCGGAAATTTCCCGAACGCTCAAGCAGATCGCGCGGGAGCTCGAAGTGCCGGTCATCGCGCTGTCGCAGCTGAGCCGGGGCGTCGAGCAGCGGCAGGATAAGCGTCCGATGATGTCCGACCTTCGGGAATCCGGTTCGATCGAGCAGGACGCCGACATCGTAGCGTTCCTATACCGGGACGACTACTACGATAAAGAATCCGAGAAGAAAAACATTATCGAAATCATTATCGCGAAACAGCGGAACGGGCCGGTCGGCACCGTCGAGCTCGTCTTCCTTAAGAATTTCAATAAATTCGTATCGTTGGATAAATCGCATAGCGATTCGCTTCCTGCGGCAATATAATGTTAGGAATCATCGTTGCTGATCCGAATGTTTTCGAATCCCGAATCGAAAACGTTCGGATTTTTCATTGACTTCCATTCCGAGGGATTGTTACACTAAGAATGCTGAAATTTTGACCCAGAGGGGGTAAGCTCATGTCGACGGTCGTTGTGGTAGGTACGCAATGGGGAGACGAGGGCAAAGGAAAGATCACCGACTATCTCGCGGAAACCGCCGAGGTCGTGGCCCGTTATCAAGGCGGCAATAACGCAGGACATACGATCATGATCAAAAATCACAAATATAAGCTGACGATGATTCCGTCGGGCATCTTCTATCATGAGAAGCTGTGCGTCATCGGCAACGGCATGGTCCTCAATCCGAAGGCGCTGCTTGAAGAGATCCAGTACATTCAAGACAACGGCTTCTCTACGAAAAACTTGAAAATCAGCGACCGCGCGCATCTGATCATGCCGTACCATCTGCTGTTGGACGGTCTCGAGGAAGAGCGCAAAGGCGCCGACAAGATCGGCACGACCCGCAAGGGGATCGGTCCGGCGTATATGGATAAGGCGGCGCGCAGCGGCATCCGGATTTCGGACCTGATGTACGCCGACGAATTCGAGCGCAAGCTGCGCCGCATCATGGAAGACAAGAACCGGTTGATCGAGCAAGTCTACGGCTCCAAGGGCCTCGAAGTGGAACCGATCCTTCAAGAGTACTTGTCTTACGCCGATCAGCTGCGTCCGTACGTCACGGATACGTCGATCGTCTTGAACGACGCGATCGACGAAGGCCGCCGCGTCCTGTTCGAAGGCGCGCAAGGCGTCATGCTCGACATCGACCACGGCACGTACCCGTTCGTCACGTCGTCGAATCCGTCCGCGGGCGGCGTCTGCATCGGCTCCGGCGTCGGGCCGACGAAGATTCACCAAATCATCGGCGTCGCGAAGGCGTATACGACCCGCGTCGGCGACGGACCGTTCCCGACCGAGCTGCACGACGACATCGGCGCCTACATCCGCGAGACGGGGCACGAGTACGGCACGGTCACCGGCCGTCCGCGCCGCGTCGGCTGGTTCGACAGCGTCGTCGTCCGTCACGCGCGCCGCGTCAGCGGCATTACGGGCCTGTCGCTCAACTCGATCGACGTATTGACCGGCCTCGAGTCGGTGAAAATTTGCACGGCGTATCGCTACAAGGGCGAGACGATCGACTACTATCCGTCCAACCTGCAGATGCTGGCGGAATGCGAAGCCGTCTACGAAGAGCTGCCGGGCTGGACCGAAGACGTGTCCGGCGTCGGATCCCTCGACGAGCTGCCGGCGAACGCGCGCCATTACGTCGAGCGCGTCGCGCAGCTGACGGGCATCCCGATCTCGATCTTCTCGGTCGGCCGCAACCGCGAGCAGACGCATCTCGTTCGCCCCGTGTACGCTTAAGAATGCTATTCGTGCCTCCGGACTCGTTCTATGAACGAGTTCCGGGGGCGTTTCTTGTTTTAGAATGTTCTTCCAACGTCCATACTTGTAGGGAGCCCTATACGGACGGAGGAAAGACGCGAATGAAAATGATGGCATGGCTGGCGAAGACGATCCTCGCGACGGCGATCGTGACCGGCGTATCCGTAGCGACCACTTGGGCCGTGGTCAACGCTTATGTGCAGCAGCTGCTCGGGCAATACGGCATGCAAGGCGCGGCGGGACCGGTCGGGCTCATGGATACGCTGACGGCGCTCGGCGGGGGACGCGGCGTACAAGGCGAGGCGGCGCCCGCTTCGGCGAACGTGTCGCCGGGGGAAGACGACGCGGCCGTCGAGACGCCTTCCGGGACGACGCCGGAAGAGGAGTACCCGGTGCCGGACAATGCGCTTCCGGTGATGGGACAAGCGACCCAGTCGACGGGAACGGAAGACGAATTGTATATCTCGATGGACGACTTGAACGAGAAAAAGGATAATATTTCCGACGAGGACCGGATGGCCATATTCGCGATGCTGGTCACGAAGCTGCCGCCAGAAGAGGTGCAGGCGATCTCGGCGCTGCTCGAGGACGGCTTCACCGGGGATGAAATGGAGCAGGCGTCGGCGATTTTGCAGCAATATTTAACGCCGGAAGAATACGCGAAATTGCTGGAAATCCTACAGAAATATTAAGTTATCGAGAAGCCGGCGCCTGCCCGAAAGGGGGGCGCCGGCCTCGTTTCCGTTCACAAAATCGTTGCAAAACCGCGAAATTACGCGAAAAAAGTTGCCCCACCGGAATTTTCTATGGTAAAGTAATGGAGAAAGCGGAAAACGCTTATTTTCATTCGTTTTCATCGTTTTTATGCAAATTTATGAAAAGGGCTTGTGCAACAGACGAGCGTGAAGGAGGCGAGCATGACCCAGTTCAGAGGTAGACTTCCGTTCGACCGGGCTTCGGAGAAGCTGAAGGACGCATTACTGAACATTAAGTCTAAAGGCCTATACACGAAGCTTAAGATTCGTTCGAAGGACGGAGTCAGAGATTCGAAAGATTGGCTTTATACATATAGGATTCATCTGGCAGGCACCGTTGGAGCGGTAGCATTGGTCGCGAGCTTGGCTTACGCGGGGAATGCGTACGTGAATGCGAATATGAACGACGTATACGAGGTATACGTCGGCGATACGTTGATCGGGGAAGTCAGCTCCCCGGACGTCGTCGAGCAGGCGCTCGCGGCGGAGCTGGCGGAGATGGAGAAGCTGCATCCCGAGGTGAAGTGGGAGCTCGAAGAAGAAGAAGTACGCATCGAGAAGGAGACGATCTTCAAGGGCGAAGGCGAAGATCCGGAGACGACGGAGGCGCTGCGCTCCGCGCTGGAGGCGAGAGCCGTCGGCGTCGAGGTGATCGTGAACGGGGAAGCCGTCGCCATCGTCAAGGACGAAGCGACCGCGAATCGCATCTTGGAGACGGTGAAGGCGACGTTCGCGTCGGCGACGCCGCCGGAAGGGCTGACGGTGTTGTCCGCCGCGCCGGTCGAGGAGCGCGACGACGATATTATCGCCGAAGGCACGCCGCAGCTGTTGTCGTCCCGGATCGTCGAGCCGGTCGACCTGTTGAAGCGGGAGATCCAACCGAACGACGTCATGGACGAACAAGCGGTTATCGACATGCTGATCCAAGGCGACACGAAGCCGACGCAATACATCGTGCAGGAAGGCGATACGCCGTCGGGCATCGCGGAGAAGCTGGGCGTTCCGATCGAGCTCATTTACTCCAAGAACCAAGACCACAAGGATTTGATCGAACGCGATCTCATTCGGCCGGGCGACGCGCTCGATCTGACGATGCTGCAGCCGGGCGTGACGATCGAGTCGATCGAGAAAGTAACGGACACGATCGCGGTCCAATACGAGACGATCTACGAGGAAGACGCCTCGATGCGCAAGGGCGAGACGAAGACCGTGCGCGACGGGAAGAAGGGCGTCAAGAAGGTTACATACCAGCTTACCAAGGTGAACGGCCTCTTGATGGAGGAGCAGGTGACCGACGAAGTCGTCGTCGAGGAGCCGCTCGCGGCCGTCGTGAAGCGGGGCACCAAGGTCGTTCTAGGCGAAGGGACCGGGAAGTTCAGCTGGCCGGTCGCCTCGGCGAGCGTATCGAGCGGCTACGGCAGACGTTGGGGCCGCCAGCACAAGGGCATCGACCTGACGTCTTCGAACAAGTCCATTCTCGCGGCGGACAACGGCAAGGTCGTGTACACCGGCAAGACGAGCGATTACGGCAATCATATTATTATCGATCATAAGAACGGCTACGAGACGTTATACGCGCATCTGAGCAAGATCAGCGTCAAGGAAGGCGACATCGTCGAGAAGGGCGACAAGATCGGCGTTATGGGCAATACGGGCCGCTCAACCGGTGTCCACCTTCATTTCGAAGTGATCGTGAACGGCGTCGAGAAAAATCCGATGAGCTACTTGCGCAAGAAATAGAGCGCGAATCCCAGGGGGCATCGACAAGGGGGAAACCTTTGTCGGATGCCCCTTTTTTTACGTTTGTGGTAAGATAATGAGAAGGTGGTGACCGCGTCGATGCAAGGGAAAATATTAGTGGTGGACGATGAAAAACCGATCGCCGAAATATTGAAATTCAACCTCGAGAAGGAAGGGTACGAGGTCGTGTGCGCGTTCGACGGCCAAGAGGCGGTGGACCTCGCTTTCTCCACCGATCCGGACCTGATTTTGCTCGATTTGATGCTTCCGGTGAAGGACGGCATGGACGTCTGCCGCGAGGTGCGGGCGAAGCTGACGACGCCGATCATCATGCTCACGGCGAAGGACACGGAGTTGGACAAGGTGCTGGGGCTCGAACTGGGGGCGGACGACTACGTGACGAAGCCGTTCTCGAATCGGGAGCTGCTCGCGCGCGTGAAGGCGCATCTGCGCCGGCAGGCGTCGCTTGCGAGCGCGGCGGCGGACGCGGAAGAAGGGCCGGCGCAGCCGAGCCTCAATCAATTGAAAATTTTCAACCTGACGATCGACAGCGATATGTATGTCTTATATAAAGACGGCGTCCCGATCGACTTGACGCACCGCGAGTTCGAACTGATCCATTATCTCGCCAAGAACAACGGCAAGGTGATGACGCGGGAGCATCTGCTGCAAGCGGTATGGGGCTTCGAATATTTCGGAGACGTGCGGACGGTCGACGTGACGGTTCGCCGGCTGCGGGAGAAGATCGAGGACGATCCGAGCAAGCCGGAATACATCTTGACGCGGCGGGGGCTCGGTTATTTGATGCGCAACCCGAAAATGGGGGGCTTCGCCGGATAATGCTGGGCTTCCGTTCGCTGCAGACGATTCAGCTGCGGCTTATCGTCATTTACGTTTTGCTGATCCTGATCGCGATGCAGCTGATCGGCGTATACTTCATCCGCACGCTGGAGGATTCGTTCTACGGCAACTTCAACGAGAACGTCGACAACGAAGCGTACCTGCTCGCGGATTATGTGAAGGATTACCTCGACGCGAATTTGTCCGGCTCGTCGGGCGAGGAACAGAAGACGTACGAAGATCTTACGATTTTTATTAGAAACCTGTTCGCCACGAACGATACGGAAATTCAAATCATCGACGCCAACGGCATCGTCGTCAGCGCCTCGGGACAGCTGCAGGAAGGCATCGTCGGGCAGAAAAACACGCAAACCGAGGTGAGCCGGGCGCTGCAGGGCATCCGCGGCAACGAGCGGACGATGATCGACGCGGACGGCAAGCGCAAGCGCGCCGTCGCCATGCCGGTGCAGAGCGACGGCAAGGTGATCGGCGCCGTGTACGTCGTGGCCTCCATGGAAGGCCTGTTCGACACGATGAACCGGATCAAGCAGTTCCTGTTCACGGGGACGGTTATCGCGCTGGGGCTTACGGCGATCCTCGGCATCATTCTCGCGAACATGATTACGGCGCCGATCAAGGAAATTACGCGGAAGGCGGCGGCGATGGCGGTCGGCAACCTGAATCAGCGGGTGAACGTGCTCGCGAACGACGAGATCGGGCAGCTGGGCAACGCGTTCAACGATATGACGTACCGGCTGAAGGACGCGCTGTCGTCGATCGAGGAGGAGAAGGAGAAGCTCGCTTCGATTCTCTCGAACATGAGCGACGGCGTCATCGCGACGGACGAGCACGGGCGGACGGTCGTCATGAACCGGATGGCGCGCGCGATGCTCGGCTTGTCCGACGACGAGCCCGCCGACGGGCGGGACGTGCTCGAGCTGCTCGGGCTCGAGCGCGCCGAAGTCGGGGAGGCGGCGTGGACCGACGGGGAATCGCTGGGCGTCGTGCTGCATCCGGACGAGGGCGGGGAGCCGCTCGCGGTGCGGGCGACGTTCTCCCCGATCCATCGCCGGGACCACGGCGTCTCCGGGACGGTCGTGCTGCTGCACGACGTCACCGAACAAGAGAAGCTCGAGGCGTCGCGCAAGGAGTTCGTCGCGAACGTGTCGCATGAGCTGCGTACGCCGCTGACGACGATCAAGAGCTATCTCGAGGCGCTCGACGAAGGCGCCCTGGAGGACCGCGCCCTCGCGGAGCGGTTCATCGGCGTCACGCGGAACGAGACCGAGCGGATGATTCGGCTCGTCAACGACCTGCTGCATCTGTCCCGGTTCGATTCTAGGCAGAAGTCGCTGTCGTTGGAGCGCGTAGAGATGTACGAGCTGCTCGAGGAAGTGACCGACCGGTTCGCGTTCCAGGCACGGCAGCGCGGCATGGCGCTGTCCGTCGACATCGAGAGCGGCGTGCAGCCGGCGCTGGTGGATCGGGACGCGGTCGATCAGGTGCTGGACAATCTCGTGTCCAACGCGATCAAGTACAGCCCCGACGGAGGGCTCGTCTCGTTGTCGGCGCGCCGGTTGACGGGCGAGCCCGGCGCCGCCGCCCGGGTGGAAGTGACGGTGCGGGATCAAGGCATCGGCATCCCGAAGAAGGATTTGGGCCGCATCTTCGAGCGGTTTTACCGCGTGGACAAGGCGCGGTCCCGGAATATGGGCGGCACGGGGCTCGGCCTCAGCATCGCGCTCGAGATCGTGAAGGCACATGGCGGAACGATCCGGATCGATTCCGAACCGGGCAAGGGCACGGCGGTCGTGTTCACGCTGCCGGCCGCGGGAGAGGAGCGTGAGGACGGATGATGGAGAGCGCGAAGACGCTGCTTCTCGTGGTCCTCGTCGCGGCGAGTTTGGCGCAGAGTTATCTGCTCGCCTACAGCTCGCCGAAATTCGATACGATCGTTCCGACCGACTATGTGGAATCGAAGCTGGAGGGCACGCAAGCCGAGCTCTCGGCCTTGGTGTTCCCGAAGGATATCGTCCTCCGCTTCCCGAGCGGGGAGTATACGGTGCTGTATCCGCGGATGATTTTCTATACCATGATTCTCGAGGTGGTCGAGCAGCGCACGTTCGACGGTCTGCGCGCGGCGACGGGCGTCGTCGACCTGACGGAAGCGGGAGGGGACGGCGCGCAGGGCGTCGAGATCCGGTTCGCGGAGGAGCTGCCGATGTCCGTTCTGCAGCAGACGATGAATTTGCAGGGCGAGGCGCTCGCGGAGGCGAAGGCGGTCGACCGCATTCATATCTACACGCAGCCGGAGCGGGAAGAGGTTCGCGTGTTCTTCGTCGGCAGCCGCAGCGGGGCGATCTACGAGGCGACGCGCGCCGACTTGACGGTGAAGGACGTGGAGCGGTTCGTCGGCTTCGGCGAGACGCGGACGCGATATACGGCGCTGCAGGGCGGCCATTACCTCCCTACAGAGCCGCTGCCGATGGTGGAGTATCAATATGCGTACCGCCGCTTTACGGCCGATCAGCTGCAGCGCAGTTTGTTCCCCGACCCGTTCAGCACGCGGAACTTGACGGAGCGGGACGGTTCGGAAATTTACACCGACGGGAAGCGGGGCTTGCAGCTGTCGAACGAGCAGCTCTGGATGAGTTATACCGACCCGGCGGCGCCGGCGGAGGGCGTCCAGTCGCCGCTCGATACGGCGCTGTCGGCGGTGCAGTTCGTGAACCGGCACGGCGGCTGGAACGGCGATTACATGCTGGAGGGTCTCCGGCAAGAGGCGAACGGCACCGAGCAGCGTGCCGTGTTCCGCCATTACGTAGGCACGTATCCCGGGGCGTATCCGATCGCGGGGACGCGGGACGGCACGCCGTTCGGGCCGATCGAGCTCGCGCTGCGCAACCGGGTCGTGACGAACTACGACCGCTCTACGGTGCAGCTGGAGACGAACGTGCTCGAACGCCGATCCTTGCAGCTGCCAGGAGGCGAGAGCTTGATCGCGCTGTGGGACGCCTTCGAGGAGAAGGCGCTCGTCCGCTCGATCTATCCGGCGTACCGGGCGATGCTGACCGAAGACAACGTCGTGCTCGAGCCGATCTGGGCGCTCACGATGGAAGACGGCACAGTGCGGGCGCTGCCCGGAGGGGGGGCGTACTGAGATGGATTGGAGCCGCGCGAAGACGGTGCTGATCTGGGCGTTCCTGCTGCTGAACGTTCTGCTCGGGTATCAGCTGTGGATGGATGAATTGAATTTGACGACCTTCGCGGAAAATGCGACCCGCCGCGACGAAATGAACCGGCTGCTCGAACAAAAAGACGTACGGCTTGCAACGGCCATCCCGGAGGGCACGCCGTCGCTTCGCGAAATTACGGTGCGGCTGCAATCGGGCGAACGCTCCGAGGAGCCGACGCCGCTGTCCGCGCCGTTCCCGCGAAGCCGGCTGAACGACGCTTCGCTCGTGCGCGAGTCGCTCGCGGTCGACGTGCCGAATCTGGACGCCTACGAGCCGGATCCGTATGCGTCCAAGCCGGGCGATATGAGGTACGTGATGCATCAGCTGCACGGCGGTCTGCCGATGTTCGAGATGCGGCTCGAGCTGTACGGCGAAGGAGATACGATCGACCGGTATCGGGTCATCTACTCCGAGGTCGAGACGCCTTCGCCGCTGGAGGCGCCGCCGCCGCAAGGGCAGGAAGTGTTATCGGCGTACGTCGTCGTGGGCAGTCTTGCGGAGAACTATTTGCCGCGCGGCGCCGTCGTCGCGGATGTGCGGCTCGGCTATCACGGACCGATCTTCGAATCGGAGACGCAGGTGCTCGCGCCGTACTGGCGCATCGTGCTGAATACGGGGGAGACGTATTACGTGCACGCGGTGAACGGGGCGGTCGAAGGACCGTCCGCCGAGACGGTTCGGGCCGCGAGGTAGCGAAGTCCGAAGTGCGAAGCGCGAAGTGCGAAGGGCAAAGGAAACTTATGGGGAAACAGGGGAAAACGGAATGGGCTTTCGATTTACGATTCTATCGAGCGGGTCGACCGGCAACGCGACGCTTATCGAGTACGGAGAACATCGCGTGCTGCTCGACGCGGGGCTGAGCGCGAAGCGGATCGAGCAGCTGCTGCTCGAGCGCGGCGTGGCGCCGGATGGGCTGAAGTGCATCTTCGTGACGCACGAGCACTCGGATCATGTCAAAGGGCTCGGCGCGATGGCCCGGAAATACAAGCTTCCGGTGTACGCGAACATGAACACGTGGAACGAGCTGGACCGCGCGGTCGGCGACCTGTCCGACGATCAGCGCGTCGCCTTCAAGACGGGCGACGTGCTGACGTTCGGCGATCTGGCGGTGGAGTCGTTCCCGATCTCGCACGACGCGGCCGAGCCGGTGGCGTATAACTTCCAGGTCGGGAACGTGAAGCTCAGCATCGCCACCGACATCGGGTATATGAGTCCGGTCGTGAGGGAGAAGGTGCGGGACGCCAACGTGCTGGTGCTCGAATCGAATCACGACGTCGATATGCTTCGCGTCGGCAAGTACCCGTGGAACGTCAAGCGCCGGATTCTGAGCGACGTCGGACACTTGTCCAACGACGCCGCGGGAGAGGCGTTGTGCGAGCTCGTCACGGAGCGGACGAAGCGCGTATACTTGGCGCATCTGAGCCGGGATCACAACCAGTTGGATTTAGCCAAGCTTACGGTGAATAGTATATTGTGTGAGTCCGGCGTGTCGACCGAAGAGCGTCCGGTGCGTCTGATGGACACCTATTACGACCGATCGACGGAATGGGATACGGTCGAGGAGTCGTAGCGGCGCATGTCCGCGTAGACTTCGTCTTCCCGTTCGAGACCCGCCGTTTTCCGGTGGAAATCTTCCGGGGCGAGGATCCCCTTTTCCACCAACAACTCGATTAATGCGCTGAGCGCGAGCGTATTGCGGTAGAGCGATTCTTTCAGGTCGGCGATTTGCGCCATCGTCTGCACTTGGTCCCATGCGGCGGAGCGGGTCGGTTTCATCGGCGTATCTTCCTTTCGGCGAGTGGTAGATTCGGGAGGTTCGCTTGCTAGATGCTAGATTGTTACTATTGTAGGTAAGCGGACGCGAAAACATTCCTCTTATTTTTGTGAACGACCGTTTTTTTGGGTATGATATAGGAAAGCGTATGGAACACGGGGGAAATGCGGCGGTTCGGGGGAGGGCGCGGTCATGAGTTTGTTCGACGACGATTTTTATTCGCCCAAGGTGTCCCCGCGGGAACGCAGAAGGCTGACGAGTCAAGAGAACGATCGTTGGCCCGGGCGGCGGCGTCTGCCGGCGTTCCGGCGGCCTCTGGCGGTCGCCGTCGCCGGCGCGGCGGGTTTGGTGGTCGCGTTGGTGCTGATCTCTTCGCTCTGGGGAGGGCGCGGCGGCGAGGCCGTCTTGGAAGGCGCGGCGCCGCAAGGGGCGGCCGCTCCGGACGGGACGCAGCCCGTCAGCGTCGTAGACGTCGTGCAGCGGATGAAGCCGGCGATCGTCAGCGTCATCAGCTTGCAAAGCTTCTCCTTCGATGGGGAAGAGGAGACGGAGCAGCAGACCGGCATCGGGTCGGGGATCGTGTATAAGAAGGAAGGCAACGTCGCGTGGGTCGTCACGAATCATCACGTGATCGAGGGCGCGTCCTCGCTCGAAGTCGTCTCGGCAGACGGCCAGCGCATGGCCGGCACGCTCGTCGGCTCCGACCCGCTGACCGACCTCGCGGTGCTGAAGATCGATGCGCGCGAGGTGGACGGCGTCGCGTCGTTCGGCGACTCGGACGCGCTGCGGGAGGGCGAAGCGGCGATCGCGGTCGGGCACCCGTACGGGCTCGGCTATTCGCCGACGTTCACGCTCGGCATCATCTCGTCGCTGCATCGGATCATCCCGATCTCGCTCGCGATGGACGGTACGATCGACTGGGAGATGGAGCTGCTGCAGACCGACGCGGCGATCAACCACGGCAACAGCGGCGGCGCGCTCGTCAATCAAGACGGCATGGTCATCGGCATCAACTCGATGAAGGTGGCGGAATCGGGCGTCGAAGGTCTCGGGTTCGCGATTCCGAGCAACGCGGCGGTGCCGATCATCGCCGAGCTCGAGGAGTATGGCAAGGTGCGACGGCCGTATCTCGGCGTGGCGACGGTAGATCTGCGGCAGTACCGGGTGACCGACGAGGAAGAGGAAGCGGTCGAGCTGCCGGCGGAGGTCAAGGACGGCATTATCGTGCTCGAGGCGTACGGACCGGCGTCGGAAGCGGGAATACGCACGAACGACGTCATCGTGGCGTTGGACGGCCGGCCGATCGCGAGCACGCTGGAGCTTCGGAAATATTTGTACGCCAACAAGCAAATCGGCGACCCGATTCGGGTAGACTATTACCGAGACGGCAAGAAGGATTCCGTCACCGCGAAGCTGACGGAGACGCCGGAATCGTAACCGTCCGCCGCGACGGCGGATGATAAAGGGGCACGGAGACAGCGCATGTATGTCGTATGCGAAGAACATCTGGAGCTGGCGTTGGACCGGTTCGTGGACGAATACGAGGATGCGCCGGACGTCGTAGACTTACGCGCGACGACGTTCCCGGCTTGGGAGCCGCCCGCCACGTGCGAGGAATGTTCCCGGACCGCGCGTTACCTCGTGGTGTAATTGGATGCCCGCGGCGTCCGTTCGATGGTTTCGTCGACGGGGTCTGCGGGCTTTTTCGCGGGCGGAGTTGCGGTTGGTTAGGGCGATTAGTCCATTTTCTTTCTTAGAATACAGTTTGGAGGCTCGCCGCATGCACATTCAGATCGTCGCCGTCGGCAAATTGAAGGAGAAATATCTCGTCCAGGGGATCGCGGAATACGCGAAGCGGCTCGGGGCGTACGCGAAGCTCGACATCGTCGAGGTGCCGGACGAGCAGGCTCCGGAATCGATGAGCGCAGCCGACGAGGAGCGCGTGAAGACAAAGGAAGGAGAGCGCATCCTCGCCAAAATCAAAGACGGCTCCCACGTCATCGTGATGGCCATCGACGGTCAAATGTGGACCTCCGAGCAGTTGTCCTCTCACATCGCAGACCTCGGTACGTACGGGAAGAGCCACGTCACGTTCATCATCGGGGGCAGCAACGGCCTCTCCGCCGACGTCATGCGCCGCGCCGACACGAAAATCTCCTTCGGGCGCATCACGTACCCGCACCAGCTGATCCGCTTGATCCTCGTGGAGCAGGTGTATCGGGCGTTTAAGATAATGCGGGGAGAACCTTACCATAAATAATGGATAATCTTATCGTAGGTCAGGACAACCTTCCGGTGGGTGCCCTGCGATTCCTCCAAGATGATTCGCTAAGCATTGCGTATAACTTTCAGAGAGCAGGATCGTTACATGACAGGGATTAAAAAGGAACGTTACCGCTTCAGTGAAGCGCCGATTTGGGATATCCAGCGAAAATATTATGAAGAAAAAGGAACAACGGCCTGGAACAGAGGCCAAGTTCCTCAATACATCACGAGTAATCCGATGATCGCTGGCGCATATGCAGAGATGATCTTTGCGTTTCTTCAAGATCGGGCAATGAAGGAAGGTCGTTCAGAGCCTGTTTTCATTGTGGAGCTTGGAGCGGGAGCGGGACGTCTTGCTTATCATGTGTTGCATGAGCTGCGCCAGTTGAGAGACTATGCGGGTATACCGCTGCCTCCGTTCCGGTATATCATGACGGATTTGGCGATGAACAATGTCGAGGCGTGGAAGAAGCATCCCGCTCTACAATCTTTTATTGCCGAGGGGCTGCTGGATTTTGCGCAATTCGATGCAGTGCATGATACCGTATTGAGCCTCGTTGGATCAGGCGTAACCATTAGCGAAGGGGAGCTGACACAACCGTTAGTCATCGTTGCCAACTACTTTTTCGACAGTATTCCGCAAGACTTGATATATGTTGGCGACGGGCAAATTTATGAAGCGGATGTTGAAATCGAATATCCCGAACATCATGAAACCCTTACACACTCGGAATGGTTAGAGCGAATCGCTTTACGCTACGAGTACCGGCGGGCGCCCGAATACGAACAAGGAACCTATCCATACCGTGACGTCATTTCCGTATATCGGGAACAACTGGAAGACTCGCATATTTTATTTCCTAGCGCAGGGATCGCTTGTTTGGATCGATTAAATCAATTAACTCAGGCGGGATTTCTATTGATCACTGCGGACAAGGGAGACCATTTACTGGACAGCTGGACATTCGCGGAGCCACCGGAGTTGGTCCTACATGGAAGTTTTTCTTTAACGGCAAATTACCATGCGATTCGGCATGTCTTTGAACAAAGAGGAGCCGCGGCGTTATTCCCCCCGCATCATTATAAAAATATCAATGTCGGCTGTATTCTTCATTTGGATCAACCCATGGATTACCCGAATACGAGGTTAGCTTATCGTCGGCGTATCGAACGCTTTGGTCCGGACGAATTTTTTAGTATGAAGGAATGGGTTGACCGCAATCAAGATAGCATGGGACTACAGCAAATGTTAAGTTTTTGGCGTTTGGGCGGTTATGACGCGGAATTTCTCATTCAGAACGCGAAGCGGATCGCCAGTCTGCTGTCGGATGCCAACGATGAAGAAAAGCAGGACATGTTGAGAGGCATACAGCTGATGTGGTCGTCCTACTACGCTATGGAGCAGCGTTATGATCTGGCGCTTAATGCCGGATTTTTACTGTTTGAGATGGGCATGTACGAACACTCCAAGCCGTTTTTGGAAATGCCGGTAAATCAAGACCAAGATGAGGTCTTATCAACCGTATATTATTGCCTTGCCATTTGTTGTTTCGAGTTGGAGTTAGCCGAAGATGCCTTAAGGTACATAAGAAAATTATTAGAGATTGAGCCTGATCATGAAGAGGCATTGGCGTGGATACGCCGTTTCGAGTAACGGGAATCAAGCTCATCGCGCATCGACCGGTTTGGCCAGGAAATCGTACAATTGCTCCAATGCTTTATTCAAGTGTCGGTAATAAGTGGCCATAGACAGATTCAATCTCTCAGCGACTCGTGCATGCGGGCGAATCCCTTGAATGTACACATAATGCAGCAATTTTCCCCAAACCGCTTCGGGGTCGTCTCCCGTCGATAGGCGTTGGATCGCATGTGTTATGTCTTGCTGAATAGTAGGTCCCGAACTTTCACTAGACCCGTCAACGGTCAATCGATGCGGAAACAACCGACCGTACAGCTGGGCCATAGCCGGATTACGCGGGAGGTTAGGCAAATCTTTCAATAGTTGTTTTAACGCGTTCATGTCTCGTAACGGTTCGGATTGAAAAGAATCCCCTCCAACGGAGTGTTTCGTTAACAACCGATCAAGCTTCGTCAGGAAATCTTCTTGCGCGAGATCCAGTGAAAAACCGCGGTATTCCGTTCCATGTACGGTTATCGTATCGGCCCACGACGCCCGTTCGAATCCACACAATTCAAACAGGGGAAACCACTCTTTCAAGCAGGTAAGCGTCAGAATCCATTCCGCTGCGGAATAGTGGTCGAACATTGCATTTAGGATGAAAGCGCGCGCGTTCGTCTCAAGTTCCGGTTCAAGCCCGACCATACATGACAAGTAAGCCTTCGGAGCTCGTCTCCACCCCTGTAAGGAAGGGATGGAACAGCGGCGCGTCCGACAGTACGGACAACATACGATCATGCAACGGAAACATGCCGTAAAATGCAATCAGTTCATTTTGTCGCCAGATCGTGATGAAGGATGACGGGTCTGTCAGCCAAACCGAACGAATGATTCCTTCCATATGACGCTCCTCCGGGACCGAAGGAGCGATGAAATTCAAGTAGCGGATATACAAAGATTGGATAGCCGGTATGTCGCATTCCCGGCATTCACGCAGCTCTACGCCATCCGCTGGTCCTAAAAAACAAGTGCTTCGAACGAGCGGATGCTCGTGCAAATATAACTTATCCATACGTAATTTGGAACGCAAACGAGGATGCAACCGTTCTTCCGACCGAATTTGTTCCAGTGCTTTCCACCGCATTTGTTCATAGGTTTGCGGTTTTCGCCGGATCAAATCCTGTTGGGTCCAAGTCCTCACCGCATCATGGAGCATCCAGTAATCGCCCGCCAAAGTGATGAACGGCAATCGGACGAGCGAGCGGAAAGTTTCCGTCTCGATATCATCGTCGACAATGGAAGTAAGTCTGTCTTCGTTGAACCGCCACAGAACCGAAGCCGCTTCGAGTAACCGTTGTACGGAAGGCGGCAATCCCTGAATCAGTTCTTCGATTAACACAGTGATTAACTGGGTTTGTTCCCCGTGATCGAACCGCTCGAAGTTTCCCCGCAATAACACTTCCGCAGCCATCGTCATGGCAAGAGGAATACCCCCGGAAAATCGGAGTAACCGGAACTGCGTTTCCATGTCAAGGATTCCTCGTTTGCGAGCATATCCCTCTACCTCTACAGGCAGCAGGGACGGTAATGCGACGGAATATATCAGACTCGCCCAACCGGAACGCAGCCATGCTCCCATGAGAGGATACCGTCCTGCCGTGACGATGCGCACGGTGGATTTCAATTTACGCAGCCATTGCGAGAGCCACTCCTCGGTGTGACGCTATTCTTCGAATGCATCGATCAACAGGACGAAGTTGCAACCTGACCCACGGGAAAGCTGATTCAACCGCTCAACAATGACGTCCGGATCCGAATCGAAGTGATCGAATGTACCTATTTCCCCGAGTTGTACGGCCAACTTTTCCAATGCATCTTCCTTATTTCTGCCCCCATCTAAACTAAAACAAGGCATTCCTTCTAATTCCGAACGGAATCGCCTAAGCAGTGCGGACTTGCCTATGCCCCCCTGGCCATGGATGTGCAGCCACTGCCAATTCCAGTCGCCGGCGGCGTGGCTGAGCATGATCCTAAGTTCCTCGGTTCGTCCCACAAAACAAGCTGACTCGACATCCTTCAATTGTTCGTCCAGCCGCATTCGTCACAACCCTTTGGAAATAGAATACTTCCATTATATATGGATCGCCGCCCTTCCGATTCGTTTTTTTGAGAGTCTCATGAGATTGTTTTTGAGCGGTTCTATCGAGTACATTAATTTCTGAAACGACCCCGCGGTTAAACATGGAGGTATTCATGATAAAGAGGGATGTTTGGGGAAGGAGGAGTAATATGTCCGTTCATGAGGTAGAGCTGTCTTTGGATGGTTACCGTTATTTCGCTCGGCAGATCGACTGCGAGAAGGGCGAACAAGAGCCCATACTATTCCTAAGCGGAGCGTTTCAGAACATGGATGCCTGGGATAAGTTCGTACGCTACTTTAAGGATAAATGCGCTATGGTATTGATCGATCTCCCCGGAGTCGGCAAGTCCGATCTGCTCCCCGAAGAGTACGGACTGGACTACTTAGTGAGAGGGGTTGTCCAGCTTCTTGACCACCTGCGTATTGATCGGGTAAAAATTCTTTCGGCATCCTATGGCACGCCGATCGCCTACGAATTCGCGAAAAAGCGAACGAATCGGGTATCCCGCCTCATATTGGCCGGCATCATGAAGGAAATTCCGCCGGATTCGAGAGATAACGTCATAAGGACGGTAGAGCATCTACAACACGGCAGAACCGAGATGTTCGCCGACGAAGTGATTAACGGGTTAATGAACACCGATCCTTCGATCGAGATTAACCGGCGCAAGCTCGTTATCAAGCTCTTCAGAAGCCAACTGCTGCAGCTGACCCCCGATCTCGTCGAAAAGTACATTGCAAATACTAGACGGCTGCTGAATCACCCTCCGCTCCGCATCGATAACTCGCCCGACGTGCCCGCTCTGATTTTTACGGGAGAGCATGACCCGTTCACCAAACCGGAGTATTGCCGGGAAATCGCTGATTCATTCCGAAATTCTGCCTTCACTACGATCCGCCAAGCCGATCACATCTTTCATCTTGAGCAATTCGACACGGTCATCCAATTGTGCGATCGCTTTTTCTTTAAGAATGCGCTTGACGGTCTTCCCGGATGCAACTCGATGGAATACCGAGGAATATTAGGTGATGGGGGAGGCTCGTTTGACTGAGGAGCATGCGCAATCGAGCGGCGGCAAGGTAAGGTCGGTGGTCCGGATCGCATGGAAAACCGTGCGGGATTACTTGATTCCGGCGCTTTCCGAATCCTCATTCGGTTTAGCCCCGCCCAATGTACATACATTCGGGAAATAGCGGAATAGTAACCTCATAACACCATTATGGGGGAAACTGTATGCACCAAGGCAAAGTTGGAGTAGTGTTTTACGTATCTGTAGCAGTAGCGTCCTTATTTGTACTGTGGGGATTTTTGATGCCGGACCAACTGGCCGAGGTCGCCGCGAATGCGCTGGCCTTCATTACGAAAACCTTCGGTTGGTATTATCTTATAACGACTTTTTTGTTTCTCGTGTTTGCGCTTATACTGGCCTTTAGCCGTTACGGAAACATCAGGCTGGGCCAAGATGACGATGAGCCGGAATATCCTTATTTCACATGGTTGGCTATGTTGTTTTCTGCGGGAATGGGCATCGGACTTGTATTTTGGGGTGTGGCCGAACCGGTGTTCCATTATTTATCTCCCCCCGAAGAGGTTGAAGGCAGCACCCCGTTGGCTGCCCAGACCGCGTTACGCTACTCCTTTTTTCATTGGGGACTGCAACCGTGGGCGATTTATACAGTGAGCGCTTTAGGTTTGGCTTATGCCAGCTTTCGCAAGGGACGCTCAAATCTGATCAGCGCCACGCTGTACCCGTTACTCGGGGATCGGATCGACGGAGGACTAGGCAAGGCGATCGATAGCTTCGCCGTCATTGCGACAGTGTTCGGAGTAGCGACTTCTTTGGGACTTGGGGCTATGCAAATCAACGGCGGCCTTCATTTTTTGGTCGGCGTGCCGCAGACGATCCGCAGTCAGCTCCTGATCATTCTGATCGTCACGGTGCTGTTCCTGATCTCTGCATCGACGGGTCTCGATAAAGGAATTAAGTATCTGAGTAATCTTAACCTAGGTTTCGCCTCCTTGTTGCTGCTCTTCGTCATCGCGACGGGACCGACCTCCTTTATTATCGAAGCTTTAACGACGACGATCGGATCCTACGTTGGGAATTTGATTCCGATGAGCTTCCGGATGACTCCGTTTACGCAGCGTACCTTCGTAGGCGCATGGACCATTTTCTATTGGGCATGGTGGGTTTTATGGGCCCCTTTCGTAGGAAGCTTCATTGCTCGAGTCTCGAAGGGGAGAACGATCCGCGAATTCGTGACGGGCGTCTTGTTCGTACCGACGCTACTCAGCATGATTTGGTTTTCCACGTTTGGCGGGGCAGCCTTGCATCATGAAATGTTCGAGGGGCATAACATCTCGGAAGCCGTAAACGAGGACATGACTTCCGCGTTATTTGTTTTGCTTGAGCAACTGCCGTTAAGTTTGATTATGGTGATCCTTGCGACGCTTCTGATTATTACGTTTTTCATTACATCGGCCGATTCCGCCACCTTTGTATTAGGCATGTTGACCTCTAACGGTTCCAACAACCCGAAGCGGTCCATCAAGTTTATCTGGGGCATTCTCGTTTCCGCGATCGCCTCGGTTCTTCTGCTGAGCGGGGGTTTGAACGGCGTGCAGACGGCTTCCATCGTCTTGGCGCTTCCCTTCTCCGTGATCATGATTCTAATGATCGTCTCGATCAATAAGGCGCTTAAGGAGGAGGTTAAGGAGATGGAACGGAAGGAGAAAAGAAGGCTTCGGCGAATCGAGAAATGGATCGAGGAGGAGGGAGATCTGAGACAATAGTTTTCGGTCGTATTGGCCGGAAAGAGTTTCGATGATTGACCTTGTATCGTCATCGTAAACCGCCAGGTTTCCCCCTCGATGAAAGTTCTGGACGCCTGCAGGGATTCCGCGGCATCGTGGATGTTGGCATACGTGACGGTGTCGCCGTCAATCCAACGGTTAGGGGAATCGGCAAGGAAAGAAGAGGGCTGAAAACCTATCGATTAATCGGCGTACCAGTTCGACAGTAATTTCGACTATTTTCCTCACCTCTTCCTTTCACCTAAACCACCTCGAAGCGTAGGTTTCCTTATTTATTTCGCCAAATACCCGCTGCAACCCAGAGGCATCCAACGGCAAGAATCACCCCATGAGCGACTCGGATCGGCTGAGTTCCCAGAAACTGCGGAAGGTACATGAGAAAGCCGAAAGCGAAGGGGACGCCGCTCCATTGCGGCATTGTCCGAGATTTCCAAATGGCCATTGCAGCGATCACGGAACCGACGCCCACTAAAATGAGCCCTCCTAGGATCATGTAGAAACCAGGACCGAAGCGGATAACATTGGCGAGACTCATCAACTCGAGTTTATGCTGATGGATGACCTCCCGACCGATGGCGTTCAGTCCAAAAACCTCAGCCCCATAAAACGGAAGCGTCAAACCTGTCCCGATCATCGTTAGCACAAAACCGCGAAGCGCGAGTTTTTCTACAGAGGTGTCTTGCAGCGAAACGTAAAGACCAAACATCCCTAGCGTCATCAGTACGAAGGCTAGAATGGCCAACGTGTGCGATACGATCCATTCCGTTGAAGCGAACGCTGCAGCTCCGAACAGAGAGGTTTCGTCGGAAAAGGGGCGAAGGGAGGGATAGACGACAAATAGGATCCCTGAGATAGCTAGAGCGATAGCAGCCCTTCGAATAAAGAAAGGATTTGCCGTACGTCTTGAAACGGGTGGATAAAGGGCGGAGCTCTTTTCGGTACTAAGATGGATTTTCATGTAAATGCCTCCTCCAAAATAAACTAATTTGATTAGTATTATAACAAATCAAATTAGTTTTTCAACAGACCTCCTTATTATTTTTCTGTAAAGAATGAAAGATACCGTCGACGAATCGCTACGCAGGCAAATCGCCGACGATTGCCGCTTCCTGTCCGAACGAGGAAGTGTGATGCAGCGCCCGGCCTTCCTTCTACACCGGCTGTAATGATTTCTCGCGGTTCACATGATATCGCCCGATAGGCACCACGGAAGGCGAGCCCGAGACCGGATCTTCGATCACCGTGCAATCCAGTCCGAAAATGTCTTTAATCAGGCCGCTTGTAATTACCCTCTTCGGCTCGCCCTCGGCCACGAGCTTTCCTTGATGCAACGCGAAAATATAGTCTGCGTAACGCGCGGATAAGTTGATGTCGTGAAGCACCATCACGATCGTTGTCCCGCGTTTGCGGTTCAGATCCGTGAGCAGGTCGAGAATTTCCACCTGATAGGTGATATCCAAGAAGGTGGTCGGTTCATCGAGAAATAAGATGTCGGTTTGCTGCGCCAACGCCATGGCGATCCAGACGCGCTGCCGCTGACCGCCCGAGAGCTCGTCGATGCTCCGGTTGGCGAGCTCGGTAATATGCATGATTTCCATCGCCTCGGCGACGGCCTCGTAGTCTTTCTTCGTCCATCCGCCAAACAACGATTGGTGCGGGAACCGGCCGCGCCCGACCAAATCCGCGACGGAAATTCCCTCCGGCACGATGGGGGATTGCGGAAGCAGCCCTAAGATGCGAGCCAAGGCCTTCGGCGGAATCTTGCCGAGCGGCTCTCCGTCGAGGGCGATGCTCCCGGACGTGGGCTTGATCAGCCGGGCCAGCGTCTTAAGAAGCGTAGACTTGCCGCAAGCGTTCGCTCCGAGAATGATACTGATCTTATTGCTAGGGATCGTAAGGCTGATGCCATGGATCACCGTCTTCTGATCATAGCCCGCAACGATGTGCTGGGCCTCAAACCGATGCATCGGCTTCATTATAAATCTCCCTTTCGATTCATTCGGATGAGCAAGTAGATCAAATACGGCGCTCCCAGAATGCCGGTGATGACGCCAACGGGAAACCTGACCTCGAAAGCGAACTGACCGACGAGATCCGCCGCCAGCACCAACACGACGCCGACGAGTCCGGCCGGAATGGCGTTGGAGAAGCCGACGCCGACGAGTCGCTTCGCGATCGGTCCCGAGAGGAAAGCGACGAAGGCGATCGGTCCCGTGGTCGCCGTAGCGATCGCGATCATGCAGACGGAACTGAAGATCAGCGCGATTCTTGTCTTATCCGTACTCACGCCGAGAGAGGCGGCCGATTGCTCGCCGAGCTCCAGGATGCTGAGATGTTTCCCTAAGGCGACGACGATCGGCGCGAAGATCAATATCGTAATCATCAGCGTCGGAAGCTCGTGCATCTGGGAGCCGTTAAGACTTCCGCTCAGCCATCGGAGCGCGGCGGGAATATCCTGTTCCGCGCTGACCAGCAACAGATAAGAGATTACGGCGTTCAACATGGCCTGGATGCCGATCCCGACAAGAATTAATCGACCGATCGAAAAGGTTCTCCCCCTCGATAACGCATAGATGAGGAGGACGGTAATGAGCCCGGCGACGACGGATGCGACGGAGACGAACGTATCGCTCGTATGAAGAACGACGATACAGAAGACGGCCGCCGCGCTCGAGCCGGTCGTAATGCCGATCACGTTCGGGTTCGCGAGAGGGTTCCGCAGCATCGTCTGGAATGTGTTGCCGGCGATGCCGAAGGCGAACCCGGCGAAGAGACCCGCCAGCACTCTCGGAAGACGAATGGTTTCGATCGCGAAGCTCACGCCTTTGATCTGTTCGCCCGTAAGGGCTCGAACGATATCCTTCACCGGATAGACGGTGTTCCCAAGGTAAAGCATCGCGCAACAAAGCGCGCAAGTAAGTAAGCTAAGAATGCCGGTAACAAGCATCCAGCGGAGGCGTCTTTGACGTCTGCCCTCCATAATAAACGCAATCGTATCTGTTTTCATAATGAGCGCACTTTCGCTTTCATCGCTAATAGGATCAATAACGGCGCTCCGACGAACGCCGTAACGACGCCGACTTCAAGCTCTCCGGGACTGCCGAGGAGCCTGCCGATTACATCCGATAGCGTCAGAATGGCAGCTCCCGCGATCGCCGACATCGGAATAATGTAACGCAGGTCCGGACCGAGCATCAGGCGTACGAGGTGGGTGGAGAGAAGACCGACGAAGCCGATCGGTCCAGCCAAGGCCGTCGCCGCTCCGCATAAGAGAACGCCCGCGACGGCGGCAAACAATCTTAACACTCCCGTTCGAACGCCTAGCCCGGTCGCCGCTTCGTCGCCTAAGGCCAACGCATTGAGGGCCGGGGCGGTAAGGAACGCGATCGCGATGCCGACGGTAAGGAACGGGAGGAACGTGGCGATTCCGCTCCAGTCCGCCGAGCCGACGCTCCCCACTTGCCAGAACCGGAACTGATCCATGACGTAGGAGCGCGGGATCAGGATGGCGGTGACGAGGGAAGAGAGGGCTGCGCTCGTCGCCGCGCCCGCCAAGACGAGCTTAAGGGGCGTGGCGCCGCCACGCCCCATAGAGCCGATTCCGAATACGAACACCGCGGTAATCATTGCCCCGGCTAACGCTAGCCAAATGTATTGATTGGCGGTGCCGATGTTCAAAAATGCGATGCCGCACACAACGAACAGGGCTGCGCCGGTGTTCACGCCCAGAATGCTCGGGTCCGCGATCGGGTTGCGAGTGACCGCTTGCATGAGCGCGCCGGACGCGCCGAGCGCCGCACCGCAGCATAAGCTGAAGACGGTGCGCGAAATTCGCTTGCGGACGACGTCCGCCCCATAAGATTCTACTTCTGGGGAAAACAACCCCGCCACGAGATCGTCGAACCGCACCGGTCGGGAGCCGAAGACTAGAGACGCAACCGCGCACACGCCGAGCATGACCAAACAAAGGGCCAGTACGGCCGGGAAATGTCTCGGGATGTGGAGGCGCGGCTGCTTATGTTCCGAAACCGACCAACTATTCATTGAGCTTCTCGATAGCTCCTCCGATTAATTCCAAATACTCGTCGATCGTATACGCGATCGAGAGCGGATTCGGGTTGCCGGACGCCGCGAGCGGCGTGCCGTTGCCGATAAATACGACGGAGCCTCTTTGGATCGCCGGAATTTTGCCGAGCAGCGGATCCGCTTTAACGGCTTCGTATAAGCTGTCGTCCCCATACCCGATCAAAATATCGGCATCGTACAAGATGTCGGCGTTCTCCGCGCTGATCCGCAAGTTATAGCCGTTGGGATCCTCTATGGCGTTCAGCACGCTCTCGGGATATACCATGCCGAGCTCGATCAGGAACGCGCCGCGAGGGTCCGTATGCGTATAGATGTTGATTTTCGACATATCTTTCGCCGAGAAATTGGCGAAGGCGACTTTCTTGCCTTGCAGCTCCGGGTAGGCGCTCGCCTTTTCCTTAATCAGATTCTCGGTATCCTTAATGAGCTGTTCGCCTTCCGCCTTCATCCCCATGCCCGTTGCATTGAAGAGGACTTGCTCGCGCCACGTCGTGACCCAAGGGCTGGTTTGGTAAGCGACGACCGGAGCGATCTGGCTCAGAATATCGTAGTCTTCTTGCGTGATGCCGGAGTAGGCCGCGAGAATGACATCCGGATCGGCATCGGAAATCGCCTCGAAGTCAAGACCGTCCGTATCTTGGAAAATGTTAGGGTCGCTTGCGCCTAGCTCCTCTAGCTTCGCGGCCGTCCAAGGCAGCAGTCCGCTGTCGTCCTGAACGCCGTAATTCGCCGCCGAGAAGCCTACAGGTACGACGCCGAGAGCGAGAGCGACGTCATGATTCGCCCACTGAACGGTAACGACGCGTTCCGGCTTGCTTTCGATGACGGCTTCGCCGAAAGCATGCTTGATCACGATCGGATATTCAGAAGTTGCCTCTTCGGAAGCGGGGGGTTCCGTTGCCGGCTTTTCCGAGTTCGTCGTTTCCGTGCTGGCCGGAGCCGCCGCAGTCGGCGTCGCTTCAGGCGTCGAACTCGTCTGCGTGGCCGAGCAGCCAACGAGCAGCGCCATAGTTACGACCGAGATCAGTAATGTACGTAGAGAGAAGCTTCTTTTTCCATTCATTTGCAGACCCATCCTTATCTCAATTTGATTTTATAACTTCGAGCTTCGCCAACGAATGATAATCATTATCATTGATAATGATAATCATCCTCTTCCGGGTTGTCAACGAAAAAGTTTCTTCAAATTACCAGAGGAGGAGGAGGCGTTGCCTTGCCTCGGCAACTGGAGGGAATAAAATAAAGCGGCCGGGTTTCCGGCCGCTTCACGATATCTCTCGAACGAACTTCAGCGCATCAAACGTTCAGCTCCCGATTCAGGTACAGCATGTAAGTGGAAGCGGCCAATACCGCCGCCAGCCCGATGGAACCCAGGGCGATCCCCACGTGAATGCCATTGCCTTCTACGATGCGCGAATAGCTGAAATACTTGAACGGAGAAAGCAGATTCAGTATCGCAAGGCGATCTGTCACATCGGTAATTTTCGCGATGACGAAGGTGCCCAACAGGATCCCCGTGGCTGCGGAACCCGAGGTTTGTGGCCGCTTCAGCAGCGCCGATAACGCTGCGCCAAGCGTTAGGAAGATAAGCTGTACCAAGAACATACTCCCTAGAAACTGCACGATCTCCTTAGTAATATCCTCCCCCTGATTATAGGCAGCGACCATCAGGATGGAGGACAGGAGGGAAACGAGGTTCAGGATGACGACATTCGTTAGAGCGGCCAGCAGTTTGGCCGTGACAATGGTCCCCCGCGACACCGGTTTGACCATCAGGAATTCGACGGTCTTATCGCGCTCCTCCTTCGCGATGATTCCGCTCCCCAGCAGGACGGCGTGAATCGCGGCCGCCAGCTCGATATACAGAAACAGCATGGCGAAAAAACCGCTCATTTGCGCGACGTCGAACGACCCGATGCCCAATAAAGCCTTTAAGGTTTGCGGCAGGTTGTCAAACACGGCGCCGCCGGCTCCGCCGGCAGTATAAGCCGTATATTTGCTCATCCCGCTGACGACCAGCAAGAACATGCCTACGCTCCATATGATTAGGGATTTCCGGTGCGCCTTCAGTTCCCTCAGGAAAATATTCATCGCCAAGCCTCCCGATCGATGGATTCCGGTAAGCCGCTCAGCTTACGGAAGGAATATCCTTCTTCAAATACACGATATACCCCAACGCTACCGCAGCGACGATAACCACGGCGCTGGCAACGAGATAGGGCGTCTCGTATCCCGCATGGGCCAAGATGTAGGTAGTATTGAAATATTTAAAGGGGGAGAGAAACCGTGCCGCTCCTTCTTCTTTGCCGGCGGCGAGCAATGCTCCGATCATATACAAACCGAACACAACGCCCAGCGATAACGGAAGCACGCTGCGGAGCTTGGCGAAAAATACGGAGACCGCCATGCCGATGGCCAGGAACATCAGTTGGATGAAAAACAGGGTCAGGTTAATCAGAAAGAATAGGGTTTGGCTGAAATCCTCGGTTTTTACGCCGTTGGCGATGATCGACGCGGCTAGGTAAAAAACGGTGTCTACAGCGATTATGATGGAACATGCGGCCAGGAGCTTAGCGCTGACGATCGCAGCGCGCGAAACGGGCTTCACCAGCAGGAAATCCGCCGTTCTCTCCCGAGTTTCTTTGGAAAGAATAGAAACGCCGAGATTCATCGCCTGAATCGCCCCGCATAACGCAATAAAAGAGAATATCATGGAATATAATCCAAGGATGGAGGTGATCGTATCCAAATCGATGCCAAGCATCGCCCTGACTGTTTCCGGATAACTGCCGAGCAGATTTTTGAAATCTTCCGCGTCGCTCGCCAAGCTCGGATAGAGGGATAAATAAATAGCGGCTAAAGCGATCATGGCGCAGGTCCAGACGAGGGCGGATTTCCTCATGGATTTGAGCTCATGCATATACATATTCATGATGGATTAGTCCCCCTTCATGTAGTAATGCATGAAGATCTCTTCTAAATCGGGCTCCGCGATAGTAATATTGGTCAACTCGATTTCGGCAACCCTTCTCATGATCGCGTTGATGTTGCCTCGGAAGATGAAGCTAGCCGTATTGCCTTTCAACTCGATATTGCTGACCCCGTCCATCTCAAGGGCCGCTTTGGCGATCCCGGATTTGGCCTCGAGGCTGATTTTTTTGTAGCTGTTCTCCTGCAGGTCGCTTATCTTCTCCTGCTTGATGATCCGCCCATCTTTAATGAAGGCCACGCGGTCGCACATCTTTTGCACTTCGCTCAGGATGTGAGAAGAGAAAAACACGGCAGCGCCCTTTTGGTTTTCCTGCGCGATGAGCTCGAAGAACTTCTGTTGCATCAATGGATCGAGTCCGCTTGTGGGCTCGTCAAGAATGATCAATTTAGGCTCATGAAGCAGCCCCTGTACGATGCCGACCTTTTTCTTATTGCCGAAGGAGAGGTCGTCGATTTTCTTCTTCAGATCCAAGTCCATCATCTCGGATAGTTCCTTGATCCGTTTCATGCAATCCTTCTTATAGAAGCTCGCGGAATATTTCAGCAGGTCGATAACGCGCATCCCGTCATAATAGAAAACCTCCGAAGGCAGATAACCCAGCTCCTTCCGGATTTCGGGGTGCTCGCTGCAGCTCTTGCCGAAGATGGTCGCGCTGCCGCTCGTAGCATGAACGAGTCCGAGCAACGTCCGGATCGTCGTCGATTTTCCCGCCCCATTAGGACCGATAAAACCGAAAACTTCTCCGTGCTCCACCTTCAAATTCACGTCCGTAATCCCTCTGGCATTGCCGTATGTTTTCGTGAGAGCCTTCAATTCAATAACGCTCATAGTACGCCCTCCTCTTCGTTATCGACCGTCCGATCCCAAATATTCCGGCTTGTAAAAATGAGACTTCAGCATATCGATGCAACGGGAAAAATCGTTCGCGATGGCCCTGATATCGAGTTTGTCGTTCTTGGACATCTGACTCGCGCTTCCTTCCGCCATCCACGTCAGCATGCTTAACAGCAGATTCATATCGATGCCGTCCTTGAATTTCGATTCATCCACGCCGGTAAAGGCGATTTTGCGCCGAATCTCCTCCCCTGCGGCTAATATCGATGCAATGTCCTGCCGTACTTCCTCATTCGTTTCAAAATATACGTTCATTAAAAAGGCAAGGACGGCCGGATGCTTCTCGATCACGGCAACTTTGATCTCCGTGGCTTGTTTCAATCGATCGAAAAAATCCGTTACCATGCGATCGAACTTGGCTTCGATTTCATTCATCACTAAATCGCTGCAGTAGTTGATCAAATACAGATACAGCGCTTTTTTCGTGCCGAAATAGTGGAACACCATCGCTTTCGAAATTCCGGCCTTCGCGGCGATGTCGGAAATCGACGTCTTCTTGTAACCGTTCGTTCCGAAGCACACCAGCGCGGCATCGACAAAGCCGTGTTGCTTCTCGAGAGGGATGCTCAAAAATTTCTCCATAGGGTTCACTTCCTTGCGAGTCATAAACCGATTCGGTTGATAAAATCGTACTGCGATTAACCGATTCGGTCAATAGGGAAAATCACATGCTGGATAGGTAAGAAATATCCCGATCGTATAGGAGATCCTCCTCTAAAACCCGGGAAACGAAAACGATTAATCTAAGAGTAACGAAGAGGAGGAGGAGATAGGAATGTCGAAAAGTAACGTGAACGAGATCGAAGGCGTAGTACCGAAGCTGCCTAGAATTTTACTGACCATCCCGGCGGTTCTTCTATTCTTTATTGGACTATCCGGCGAGAACGGTCCTTTCGGTCCGGGTTCGGTCATTCACGCGTTTATGAGCTCGCAGGCTACCGATGAGGTGCTTCAGCTTCGAATGCAAGGCACCGCCGTCTTGGGGATGGTTCTGTTCAGCCTCTTTATTACGTACGGAGGATTTCGCCTCGGACAGCGTTGGGCTTGGTACGCGTTATGGTATTGGCCGGTATTTTTTATTCTGCACATTACGGCATTCGGGACGTGGATCCCCGATCTTCCATTGGCCATAGTATCGGGTATCGCTCTTCTACTGCCATATCGACGATTTTTTCCCAAGGAATCATGAACCTAGCTGTCGGAGATCGGATCTAACTAAGGGCCGGTGAGAGGATGAAAGCAAAAGGGAACGGAGATTCCGGATATGATCCATTTCGGGCACGCTTGATGAGCGCTGCCCCTTTTTTGTTGTTACGATGCGGGTTTGCAATGTTATTTATTCTTTCTTGCATTGTCATGACGGCTGAAGCGTGGGCCAAGGCTGAAATGTTACAGACGATATGCGGGGAGAGGAGCGGCACGTGCGTTCCCTTCCAACTGACTTCCGCCGAAGCCGATCGGCTGGTCGCCTCAGGACTATCCGTTCCTTTTTACGCCTATTTCAGCGCTGTTCTCGACGGGGTTCGATACATTGGTTTCTTGTCGATTGCGCTGCTCTTATTTTTGAAGAAGTCCAGAGATGCCATGCCGATGTATGCATCGTTTACATTAGCTGCGGCAGCCCCGATCTTCTCGCTTGGATACTTGGAATATACTTCGCAGACATTCCACGTCATCGAGAATTTCGTTTTCATTATCGGTTGGATTCTCATCATGCCATTCTTCTATTTATACCCAAGCGGTCGCTTCGTTCCGAAATGGACCCGGATTCTCTTCGTTCCATGGGCGCTTATCGCGATAGGGATGACGTATTTCCCGGGATCGGTTCTGGATCCCGGAAGCTGGCCCGGTTGGCTGGATGTGCCTGGTATCGTCTTCTTTCACGTCAGCGCGATCTTTGCTCAGCTGTATCGTTATCGGAAGCACTCCGACTTCCAAGAAAAACAACAGACCCAATGGTTCGTATTCGGAGCCGTCCTTGTTCTCGTCGGGATTCCGGCGATGGGATTGTTGGAGTTCATATTCGAATCGAATCCGACCGGTATATTATTCGCACAGCTCGGGCGTTCCGTCATTCCGTTGGCGCTGCCTTGCGCGATAGCCATCGGTATATTGAGATTCCGGCTTTGGGATATCGACATTTTATGGAGAAGAACCTTTATTTACGCGGGCATGACGATTTTCATCATCGCAACGTATGCATTAACAGCCGCAAGTATAAGCGAGTTGCTGCGGGTGCGCGATAATTTCTGGTCCTCATTGTTTGCGGCGGCGCTAGTAGGCATTCTGTTTCAACCTGTTCGGGAATGGGTGCAGAGAATCGTGAATCGATTATTCTTCGGAGACAGAGAAGAGCCCTATGCCGTCCTTGCACGCCTTGGAAAGCTGTTGGAGGGAACCTTCCACCAAGATGATGTGCTTCAAGTCCTTTGTTCGACGATCAGAGAAGCATTGAAGCTGCCCTATGCAGAGGTCTTATTGCAACAAGGCGACAGCTTCGTCACCGCGGCTTCTTCGGGAGTTCATAGTCCAATCGAAGTGAAGATACCGTTTTACCACGGCAAACAGCTTCTTGGCTTTTTGCAACTAGCGGCAAGAAGTCCCGGAGAAGGATTCTCTTCGAAAGATCGGAGCTTATTAGAAGACTTGGCGGGTCAAGCAGGCAAAGCCATCGCGAACGTAAGATTGAGCGAGGAATTAAAACAGTCCCGAACCGCCTTGGTCAAGTCCAGGGAAGAGGATCGTAAGCGACTGAAGCGGGACATTCATGACGGAATCGGTTCCAATCTGGCGGCCTTTCATATGCAAACTTACAACCTGATGAAATCTATAAGGAGTGATCCGGATAAGGCCGTAAGGATCGCGGAATTGCTGCGGCAGGAAATCAAGAGCACCATTATGGAGGTACGCCGTATCGTATATGACTTGAGGCCTCATGCACTGGACGAATTGGGACTCGTCGCTGCGATTAAAGCGTATGCATCGAATTTGACATTCGAGAACGATTCCTTACTCATTACGGTTGATGCCCCCGAGCCGCTGCCTGTACTGCCGGCAGCGGTCGAAGTCGCCGTATACCGCATCGCATCCGAGGCGTTGACCAATGTGCAAAAGCACGCGTCCGCCGATCGATGCACGGTTCGGATCCAAGTCGGCGAAGGGGTACGCTTGGAGGTTTCCGACAACGGGGTCGGAGTGCCGTCAACCTACGTTGCAGGAGTAGGGATATTTTCGATGATGGAGAGAGCTTCGGAAATCGGGGGAACTTTCGAGATGAGTTCCAAGCCCGGTAAAGGGACTCGAATCTCAGTTACAGTACCGACGACAGGAGAGATCAATCAATGACAGAGAAGATTCGTATTCTGATCGCGGACGATCATCCCTTGTTTCGAAAAGGGCTGAGAGCGATGCTGGAAAGTCAAGACCGGATGGAGGTCATTGGGGAAGCCGCGAACGGGGCAGAAGCTGTGGAGCTTGCCCTAGCGAACAAACCCGATGTCGTGCTCATGGACCTGCAGATGCCCGGAGGCGGGGGGATCGCGTCTACCCGACGAATCAGGGATGGCATGCCGTCGATTAAAGTGTTGGTGCTTACTTTATTCGAGGACAACGAATCCGTATTTATGTCGCTTCGCGCCGGAGCGTCGGGTTATATTCTGAAAGATGCGGAGGAAGAGGAAGTGTTCAGGGCCATACTTGCCGTTGCCAATGGAGAGGCCATCTTCAGCCCTGCCGTCGCTTCCCGCGTTCTTGCCTTCTTCTCCAATAAGCATATCTCGGCGCCGAAGGAAATCTTCCCCATGCTGACGGAGCGGGAGCGGGAAATTCTCGTACTCCTTGCGAAAGGGAAATCGAATTCAGGAATTGCAAAGGAACTCCGCCTTAGCGTAAAAACAGTCAGTAATTATGTATCCAATATATTCAATAAGCTGCAGGTAGCGGATCGTGCGGAAGCGATGCTGCGCGCGAAGGAAGCCGGATTGTAAAGTGGAAAACTTTGGGGGGCGCGATGCAATTGAACAAGAAGGTCTTGGAGCATGCGTACGAGGCGATCGGCCAAACGCCCATCGTGCGATTGAGTCGGATGACCCGGGACGTAGAGGGAGAAATCTTCGCCAAGTTGGAGTATCTCAATCCGGGCTTCAGCAAAAAAGGTAGAGCGGCGCGAGCGATTATCGAGGAAGCTGAAGCGAACGGACTGTTGTCGCCTGGGCAGACCGTCATCGAATTGACTAGCGGGAACATGGGGACCGGATTGGCCATCGTGTGCGGCGCGAAGGGGTACCCATTCGTGGCCGTGATGTCCAAGGGCAACTCGATGGAACGGGCGCGAATGATGAAGGCGCTTGGAGCGGAGGTAATCCTGGTGGATCAAGCCCCGGGCTCGATCGAAGGACAAGTGTCCGGAGGCGATCTCCAATTGGTCGAGCAGGAAACGCAACGACTGACGGTCGAGCGGAAGGCGTTCCGTGCCGACCAGTTCCATCGACAGGGCAGCGTGCATGCGCATCAATTCGGTACCGCCCAAGAGGCATGGGAACAAACGGAAGGGAACATCGATGCTTTCGTCGATTTTGTCGGAAGCGGAGGCACGTTCGCAGGCTGCGCGCGAGCGTTGAAAGGGTTGAATTCCAACATTCGCTGTTACGTGGTCGAGCCGAAAACAGCGCCCTTCTTGGCCGGACGGGAGGTATCGAATCCGAGCCATCGCATTCAGGGAGGAGGCTACAATATGGAGCTCTCCTTTCTAGACGATCGCTCGATCGTCGAGGACTACATTCAGGTAACGGACGAGGAGGCGATCCGGGTCGCACGCGATTTGGCCACTAAGGAGGGGATTTTCGCGGGTTTCTCCTCTGGCGCGAACGTTGCCGCGGCCCTTCAGTTATTAAGAAGCCGGGAGATTAAGTCGAATATTTTGGTCACGATCAATGACTCGGGGCTTAAATATTTATCGACCGATCTGTTTGACGCCGATGTGTAAACGTAAAGTTAAAAAATCAAAGTAAGAGCTTAAAGGTGTCGGGTTTTCGGCGGAAGAAAGTTTAGTACAATTTTAAATAGGAAAATTGAAGCCGTTTTCCATATATGAGTTGTACTAACGGAGGTAGGTCGAATGGAACGCCAACCCGAATTCGCGCACCGCATGTCGAGCAAGACGATCAAGATAGTGGATGGGGCCGGAAATCCCGTTGCCGGAACGGAAGTAACGATCCGACACACAAACCATAAGTTCTTATTCGGCTGCGGCATCTTCGATGCGATCCAAGTCGCGAATAAGAATGTTCCGGCGGACCGACTGGCCTTTCTAGAAGAAAAGTTGGATCTGTTCCTGGATGTCTTTAACTCCGCCACGCTGCCGTTCTATTGGGCAAGGTTCGAGCCGGAACAAGGAAAGCCGCTGACTCAAGAACTCAAGGCGGCCGCACGGTGGTTAAAGGACAGAAACGTAACCGTCAAAGGGCATCCCCTTGTCTGGCACACCTTAACCGCCCCATGGCTTCTGGATTTGAGCAATGAAGAGATCCTGAAAGCGCAGCTGGCTAGAATCGAGCGCGACGTAACCGACTTCGAAGGGTTGATCGATACGTGGGACGTCATCAATGAAGTCGTGATCATGCCGATCTTCGATAAATACGACAACGGGATTACTAGAATCAGTAAAGAGCTTGGCCGCGTGGGGATCATTAAAGAAATGTTCGCGAAGACGCGTCAATGCAACCCGGGCGCGACGCTGCTGCTGAACGACTTCAACACGTCGATAAACTACGAAATTTTAATTGACGGATGCCTGAACGCGGGCGTTCCCATCGATGCGATCGGGATCCAATCGCATCAGCATCAGGGGTATTGGGGACGAGAGAAGCTGGAGGAAGTACTAGAACGGTTTTCGCATTTCGGCCTTCCGATTCACTTTACGGAAAATACGCTAACCTCCGGTCATATTATGCCGCCTGAAATCGATGACTTGAACGATTATCAGATTCCCGAATGGCCGTCTACGCCGGAGTTCGAGGAACGCCAGGCAAGGGAAGTCGAAGAAATGTATACGATTCTATTCAAGAACCCGCGGGTCGAGGCCATCACGACGTGGAATTTCAGCGATGAGGGGGCTTGGCTCGGCGCTCCGGCCGGATTGGTAAGGAAGGATAACACCCCGAAGCCTTCTTATGAAGTTCTAAAGAAACGGATCAAGGGCGACTGGTCTACGAATGTGACGGGGAGGACCGATGAGGACGGAATCATTACGTTCGAAGGGTTCCTCGGCGATTACGATTTGATTTGCGGAGAGAAAAAGGTTAGTTTTACGGTTGAGAAGGATGCCGAACTGGAGAGATTGGTCCTTCTAGCCGAGGGTATGTAAAATCGACAAATCATCGTCACTCCTCACCGCGAAAAGCCAGGGCCATCCGTATTGCCGGATGGCCCTTAGATCAGATCTACCGATGGTGCAGGACATACCTTCGTTGCTTACTCCATCCTTCGCAGTTCGTCGAACCAAGCTTCGAGCTCCTCGTCTTTTTCTTTCCGGTGGACGGAGACCGCTTCGGCGGGGGAAGGTTCGGAAGCGAGCGACGGACGGCGGGCGATCCAACCCGCAGAGAAGAGAAGGACCGCGTAGATCGCATATTGGATGCTATTGGACATATAGAAATTCGCGATATCGAATTCATTTCCGCTCGAGACAAGCTGTCCCGAGGAGGTAACCTCGGTGATATACCGATAGCTGTGATAAAACGCCCATGCTGCGTAGACGGTTAGCAAAGCGGACAAGCTGTAGAGCGCAACGCTGAACATCGGGACATGCCTCTTCGCCACGCAAAACCCTCCTATGTTCGAATTATTTCGCGGCTTGCGATTTGATCAGCGACATTTTCCCGTCGCTGATACCAAGAATGACGTCCGCGACGGAGGTCACCTTCTTGGAATGGGTGACGATGATCACGCATTTCCCTTGCGCATGAGCAAGAGAGGTAAGGAGATGCAAGATGTCGGCCTCCGTCTCCGTATCCAAATTTCCGGTAGGCTCGTCGGCGATGAGGATGTCGGGATCGTGCGACAGAGCTCTAGCGATGCCCACGCGCTGCTGCTCGCCCCCGGACAGCTTTAGCACCCGTCTGTCGGCGGTATCGCGGTCGATCCCGACCTTCTCCAGCAGCGCATAAGCGTACGCCGTTTTATTCCGCTCCGGGCTGCGGCTAATATTCATGGAGAGCACGATATTTTCGACGGCGGTGGCATTGGTGATCAGGTTATACGCTTGGAAAATGACGCCGATGCCTCGAGCCCGATACTCGTCGCGGTCGACCGTCTTCAAATCCGTTCCGCGATACAGGATCGTTCCGTTCTTGCATATGTCGAGTCCTGCGATTAAGGACAGCATCGTCGATTTGCCCGAGCCCGACTTGCCGACGATCGTATACACCTTGCCCGCTTCGAATTCGGCGCTGACGCCTTGGAGTACGTTCTTCTTCGCGCCTTCGTATTTGTAGAACACTTGATTCAATGACAACACGCTCATCCTCGGCACCTAATTCCTCTCCATAAGAATCTTGATCGGTTCGTATTTGGTAATTCGGCTGATGGATATCAATCCGGCCAGCGACGCCAAGAGCAGGGCGATTCCGACGATTTGGAGCGTCGTGTCGAGTCCTAGGGTAATATCGAGTCGGCTTAACGGCTCCGCGTCGGATGCTGCCGGAGTGACGGCGGGCCGCATCATCATCATGCCTCCCGCCTGGACTTGCGCGCTTTCGGAAGCCTCCGCGGCTTCGATCTGGCCGGCCAGCAGCGCGTCGGTGATCGGCTGCGCCGCCAGACTGCCCGCGCCAAGGCCGATCGCGAGACAGACGCAGGCGATCATCAGCACCTCGGACCATAACCCGATCGCGACCTTCGTCTTCTTCAAGCCCATCGCGCGCAGAACGCCGATTTCATATTTGCGTTCCCGGATCGCGATCGTGGATAGAAGCACGAGGATGATGCCGCCGAAGAGGAGCACGACGATCATGAACGTTACGGCGATGCCCTTGAGTCCTTCTACGGGGCCGACGATTTTATTGTAGGAAGCCTCGTCCGTCGTCACGTCGAACGTTTCGGCCAGACCTTTGGCGTATACTTCCGCGGCGAACGCGTCCAGCATGCCGGGCTCCTTCAAATAATAGGTCGCCTCGATTCGGATCCCGTTCATGTCCGGCTGGATCTGCTGCACGACCGTTTCATAAGTCGCGAGGAGTTCGTTGCGACGATTCGTGAACGCGTTCTGCCTTGCGCCTTCCGCATATTCATCCGTCGCGTCATAGTAGGTACCTACTACCGTCAACTCGTAAGAAGTATCCGCGCGCGTGCCTTCCTTCATGTTGGTCAATTCGCCGTAGAGCGACAGCTTGTCTCCGATCCGGATATCGTTCGCCTCCGCCAAATCGGTGCTGACGATAATCTCGTTCAGCCCGGCGGGCATCGTTCCTTCCGCCAGCTCGCGCGTCCCCTCTTCGAATTCGGAAAATCGGTTCCCCAATAGGCTCAACATGAACTGCATCGGCGGATTGTCCGTCATGGCCGGTCCGGCCATCATCATGCCGCTGCCGGCTCCGAGCTCCGCGTCGACGGCGGCGATCGAATCGCTGTTTACGCCGGTTCTGGCCGAATAGACGCTGTTTAGCAAATATTCCGACTCGCCGAAGGCCATGTATTGCTCGGCGGGGATCGAGGGAACCGTCATCATCACTCTGCCGTTCGCGCTGTTCGCCATCGCTTCTTTGCGGATCTTCTCCATATCGGGCTGCAGCCGAACTTCGGCCCCGAACCGTCCTTTGTAATCGTCGATGATGCCGGAGGCGGCGTCGCTGATCATCAGCGCGATAACGGAAGCGACGATGACGGCCAGAAGGATGGCGCCGATCAACGTATTTCGGCCGCGGTTCCTCAGCACGTTGCGGAAGGCGTTGGTGAATAGGTACATCGTAATCGACTCCTTATAAAAAAAGATTGCCGATGAGCCATGGTTCTCATCGACAATCAGCATACCTGTCCAATCTAACTTTCATCTAACCTTAAAGACGGCAAGTCCATGCGAAATCGGACGCCCTCGACCGTGTTTTCAAGCGCATAGGGAATGCCCATAAACTCCAACGCTTTCTTCACGAGGGCCAGACCTAATCCGCTCCGTCCCTGTTCGCGGCTTCTCGATCGATCTTCGCGATAGAACGGCTCGAACAGCTTCGGCAAGAGCTCCGGGGAGATGCTGACGCCTTCGTTCAAGACGCACAGACGAATCCCGCTCTCCGATTCGTTCGCATATACTCGAATGCGTCCTCCGTCCGGCGTATTTTGAATCGCGTTCAGCATGATGTTGGAGAACGCCTTGCCGAACAGCTTGGAGTCTATCGTACAAGAAAGCTTCTCCGGGACATCGAAATCCACGGTTTGCTTCTTGGCTTCCGCAATAGAGAGGCAAGCGGGCAGGTTGGCGGCGAGGTATCGCGCAAGACAAACCTGTTCCTTCCGAAGAACGAGCGTATGATTATTCAACGCCACGATCTCTAAGATTTCGGACACGAGCTTGTTTTGCTCCTTCATCATCTTGAGGCATTCGCGCAAGGTATCGGGATATTCCGAAGGCTCGATCACCTTCTCCAGCATGCCCTCCAATAACGCGCTAGTCGCGGCGATCGGCGTCTTTAACTCATGGGAGGCCGCCGAGAAAAAATAGCGTTGGTTCTCTTCCATCTCCTTCTCCCGTTCGACCTCCGTCTCCAGCTGACGAATCGTCGACTTCAAAGCCTTGTACATCTTGTACACATCGTTCGCGAGCTGACCGATCTCGTCCTTGCGCGCGGCCGGGGGCGGAGGGACCGATTCCAATAACGACATCCTCCGGGTGTCTCCGGCGATGTTCCGAATCGGTTCGGCGATCCGATAAGCGAATAGAAACGCTGCCGCAACGCTCGCCGCCAGGAGGAGCAGGAAAGCGACGAACGTCCTTTCGAAGAACTCCCGGTAGATGGAGGCTCCGGATATCGTGCCGCTCACCTGTAACTTCACATCTCCGGAAAGCAGGGTGATGAATTGAACTTTCTCCGACGAAGCGGAGGGAGAGAGAAGAAATTTTCCCGTCGTATGAAACGACTCTCCTCTCACGACTTCGGGGACGTCGGGCAATCGCAAATCGGGAGGGGGCATGTCGAATCGATCCGTTCGGTATAACACCTCCCCGTCGGAGGACATTACCGAAAACTCGAAAGACGCGTTCGTCTCATGGAATCGTTGCGCGATTCGGACGATGTCGTCTTCGCTTTTCCCCTTAGTCTCCTGAATGAGCGTTTGGAACACCTCCGCGATCTGCTCGCGCTGGGTCGATCCTACGACGGACTTGATCTGATCGGCGAAAAATACAAGCATCACGGAAATGACCAGAAGGAGGATCAGCAGCGTATAGAAAAATACTTTCCCGAATATCCCGAACAGCCTAGGCTTCACCGGCGGATTCCTCCAAACGGTAACCTACGCCTTTCACGGTCTTGATGAGATGTTCCGGCAGCTTGTCGCGCAGCTTCTTGATGCTTGCGTGAACGATTCCCTCGTTGCCGTCGAAATCATATCCCCAGATTCGGGTCAGCAACGTCTCGCGCGGGACGATTCTTTCTTTGTTCATCACGAACAGCATGAGAATCTCGAATTCCTTCGGCGTCAGAGCGATCGCTTCGCCGGCGTACGTAACGCCGTAGCTTTCCGGATAGAGCGCCAGCTTGCCGAAGCGGATTTCCTTCTTCAGGATGCCGCTTCGGCGAAGCAGGGTTTCTACGCGTTTCACGAGAATCGGCAGGGAAAACGGCTTTACGACGTAATCGTCGACTTCGTTCGCGAACGCGGCGAGTTGATTGTCTTCGTCTCCTAACGCGGACATGATCAGGACCGGCGTATCCTGCGTCTTCCGCAATTCCTTCAGCAGCTCTTGTCCGTTCATGCCGGGCAACAGGATGTCCAGCAGCACCAGATGATACTTTTTATTGCAAAGCCGCTCCAAGGCCAACGCTCCGTCCGAACAGGTATCGACCGCGTATCCCTCTCTGCGGAGAAATTTGCCGACCATCTCGCGGATGTGGACATCGTCCTCGACGACCAACAGTTGAATCTCCATAGCAAGGCCCGCCTTTTCGAAAAAGGATATGACCTATCGTAACACGGGTATCTAACCTGAATCTAACCGTGCGATCGGGAAGAAAAAGAGGCGCCCCGCCATGTGAACTGTGACCCGTAAGATGGACACTTTGAAAAAAGTGACCCTCTTACGGGTCATTTGTGTTTTAATCAGACTACACGAGGATGCGGGGCTGAC